>JAGSYV010000211.1 GCA_018262505.1 Pseudomonadota bacterium | reverse complement strand
CATGATGTTGCGGATCGAGTTGGCGTTCTCGGGAATCTTGATGCTCAGGGCGTTCTCGACGGCGCGCACCGAGGTCAAGGCATGCGTGCCGGTGCAGACACCGCAGATGCGCTCGGTGAAGGCCCAGGCGTCGCGCGGATCGCGTCCCTTCAGGATCACTTCGATGCCGCGCCACATGGTGCCGGTGGAGACGGCGTTGCGGATGACGTTATCGGCGTCGACGTTCACTTCGACGCGCATGTGGCCCTCGATGCGGGTTACCGGGTCGACGACGATGCGGCGGCCGGCGTTGTCGAGCTTGAAGCCGTTGGGGGTTTCGATACCCATGAAGACGTGTCCCGTTGCTGGAAAGACCGGCGGGGCGCGAGGCGCCCGCGCGCCGGCTATTACTGCTGGTCGTTGCGGCGATGATGGTCGTGCTTGCTGGTCAGGCGCTTGACGGCGGTCGCCGCCGTATGCACCGCAACGCCGGCCACCACGACACCGGCGGCGGTGAGGCCGATCTTGTCGGCCGTCGCCTCGACACCGAACTGGCGGATGGTCGTCAGCCGGTCATAGAACGAGCCCTTGTCCCAGAACCCTTCTTCCGAACAGCCAATACAGCCATGGCCCGACTGGATGGGGAAGGAGACGCCGCCGTTCCAACGCACTGTTGAGCAAGCGTTATAAGTGGTTGGCCCCTTGCAGCCCATTTTGTAGAGGCAGTAGCCCTTGCGTGCGCTCTCGTCGTCCCAGTTCTCGACAAACTGTCCGGCATCGAAATGCGGCCGGCGGTAGCATTTGTCGTGGATGCGCTGCGAATAGAACATCTTCGGCCGCCCCTGGCGGTCGAGCTCGGGCATCTTGCCGAAAGTGAGGATGTAGCTGATGACGCCGGTCATCACCTCGGCGATCGGCGGGCAGCCGGGCACCTTGATGATCGGCTTGTCGCGGATCACCTTGTCGATTGGCACCGCCTGCGTCGGATTGGGTTTGGCCGCCTGCACGCAGCCCCAGGAAGCGCAGGCGCCCCAGGCGATCACCGCCATGGCGCCATCGGCCATTTCCTTGAGCTTCTCGACGAACGGCCGACCGCCATCAATGCAATACATGCCGTCCTCGTTGAGCGGCGGATTGCCCTCGACGGCGAGGATGTAGCCGCCCTTGTATTTTTCGCGGGTCTCCTGAAGGATCGCATCGGCCTGATGGCCGGCTGCCGCCATCAGCGTGTCGTCGTAGTCAAGCGAGATCATCGACAGAACGACGTCTTTGACCAATGGGTGCGCTGAGCGGATGAAACTTTCCGAGCAACAGGTGCACTCCAGACCATGCATCCAGATCACGGGAATGCGCGGTTTGGTCTCCAGCGCTTGCGCCATCTGAGTTGCTGCCACCGGGCCGAGCCCCAGGCTCGCTGCCGTCAGGTTGCAGAATTTGACAAAGCTCCGCCGCGTGATCCCCTGCCTGCGGATCACGTCGTAAAAGGTCTCGGTCGCCGAACCCATGCTAGTCCCCCGAAAAGCGCACCAACGCTGGCAAGTGGACGCTCAATCGCCTCAAAGGCGTCGCGTGATCCGACTCGCGAACATTAGCAACCGCTCATGCTACTTAGTCTCCAGTTAAGAATGGGTCCAGATCACAAATCGTAGTGATCATTACACGAGTCCGGTTTTCCTTGCTGTAATAAAGGGATAGGCTTCTCCGAGGGGAGTGCTATACGTGTCTATCCGTAGACGCTTCTAGCCTTATGCCGGCTTCGGAGAGAGCGGACCGACTGCAATCAAGAGGAAAAGTGATGCCCATCACTATCTATGGAATCAGGAACTGCGACACGATGAAAAAGGCTTTCGCCTGGCTCGACGAGCACGCCATTGCCTATAATTTCCATGATTACAAAAAGTCTGGTATCGCGGCCGAAAAGCTCGCGAACTGGATATCGCGGGCCGGAGGCTGGGAGCATGTGGTCAACAAGAGTGGTCTTACGTTTCGTGGCCTGCCGGAAGCCACCAAGGACAACCTCGACGCTGAACGCGCCATCGCAGTGATGGTCGAAAAGCCAAGTATGATCCGCCGGCCAATCATTGAGGCCGATGGTGGCAAGCTGATCATCGGCTTTTCCGATGAGTCTTTCATCGCAAGCTTCGACCCGTCCAATCCCGCGCCTTGAGTGAAGTGCGCCAAGCGTCCGAGCCATCAAGTCCCGCAGAACGTCGCCGCTACCCGTTCCTCGGGACGCGGCGGCAGGGCAAGGTCGGCATCCTCCGGACGCTCCTCGAACGGACGCGTCACAGCTTGCAGCAAACGGAGATAGACCGCGCCGTCGTTCCCATCGATGATGGCGTCGAGAGCCTTTTCCACCTGGTGGTTGCGTGGAATGATTGCCGGGTTGATCGCCCGCATCGCCGTCGCAATCTCAGCAGGTGCGCGACCATCCGCGGTGAGTCGTTCTCTCCACGTTCGCAGCCAGGGCTCGAGGCCGGCATTTCCTCCGAACAGCGACAGGAAGGCTTCAGTATCCGCCTTGGGATCGACGAGGTCGGCGAGGCGGCGGAAGGTGAGGGTAAAGTCGGCTCGTCCCATTTGCATGAGAGAGAATAGGCCGGTCAGCAGTTCTCGGTCGCCCGGCCGTTCGTCGGCAATGCCGAGCTTTTCGAGGAACCGCCCGAAATAGGCCGTCTCAAATTCATGGGCAAAACCGCTCAGGCGCTCCACGACCATCTGGACCGCGCTGTCCCGGTCATCGGAAAGCAGCGGCAGCAGGCATTCGCCGAACCGCGCGAGATTCCACTGCGCGATCTGCGGCTGGCGGCCATACGCATAACGGCCCTGGCGGTCGATGGAGCTGAGCACCATGCCGGGGTCATAGGCGTCCAGGAAGGCGCATGGGCCATAATCGATGGTTTCGCCGGAGATCGCCATGTTGTCGGTGTTCATCACGCCATGGACAAAGCCAACCGACAGCCAGAGGGCCACCAGTTGCGCTTGCCGTCGGACAACCCGTTCAAATAAAGCGGCGTAAGGAGCGTCGGCCTCCGCGAGGTCCGGATAGAGTCGCTCGATGACATAGTCGGCAAGGCGACGAACACCATCCTCATCGGAGCGGTGGGCAAAATACTGGAAGGTGCCGACACGGACGTGGCTCGCTGCGACACGGGTCAGCACGGCGCCCGGCAGGGGGCGTTCGCGCAGAACCGTCTCGCCAGTTGCCACGGCGGCAAGCGACCGCGTCGTCGGGATGCCATAGGCTGCCATTGCCTCGCTGACGAGATACTCACGCAACACCGGTCCCACGGCGGCTTTACCGTCGCCGCGCCGCGAGAAGGCCGTCCGTCCGGAGCCCTTCAATTGCAGGTCCAGGCGCCTGCCGTCTGGAGCGATCACCTCGCCAAGCAGCACGGCTCGGCCGTCGCCGAGCGCTGGGACGAAGTGACCAAACTGGTGACCGGCATAAGCAAGAGCGATGGGCTCGGCACCGGCCGGGATCGCGGCGCCCGACAGCATGGCGACTCCCTCCGCTGAGGCGAGGGCTTCGGCATCAAGACCAAGTTCGCCTGCCAGCGTCGTGTTGAGCAGCAGCAGTCCGGGCGACGGCGCCACTTCGGGACGCACGCGCTCGTAAAAGCGGGCGGGCAGACGGGCATAACTGTTGTCGAAGGCGATGGAGAGCGACAAGAACAGCTCCTCGAATCTCGACCGCTCGCAACGGTCTCGGTAACGTGGGGCAGTCACCGGACATTGGCCGGCTCGTAGGTGCTCTACGTAGAGTTCTGTATAAGGCTCTGCAAGGGGCTGACCGTTTGGACGAGCGACGAGTAAACCCGCTTGCTCATCCGTATATACTTAATTAAAACAATATATTACGATATTATCTTAAATTTGAAAATGAAAAGGGAGGCAGGCGGAATCCTCCCATTTAAGATTAGAGAATTCCCTCAATTTCTTGAAAAGAAGCGGGAACCTCTCAGATCTAGGGAGAGGATTCTATTTCGAGTTACGGGGGCTAGGAAATTGGTCGGAAACGCACCGATTACCACCTTGTTCGCCAAGCAGAGATATGTCTCGCCCGATTCCGTCCTACGCCGCAACGGCCTCCAGCGGGCGTATCGAAGAATCGCTGGCTGGTCCAACCAGCACGGCGGCAGGGGACGAAGTGGCCACCGGTCTCCCTCTTGTACGGGACATATCCGGCCGGTGATCCGATTGGCAGGAGAACGCTTCTTATTACGATTGGTTTAGCCCCTCCTGCCTGTGATGATTCCGCAACAGCACTGTCAAACTCGCGGAAGCAGAAATCATTAGGCATAAATTGCCCCTATTCAGCCATAAACGAACCCGACCTTGTCGCTGTAAAACAAGCGTGGGGAAGCGTGCACGTGGCCCTTGCCATATGCCAGCCGTTCTCACGGAAGTTCGCGGGATGGGGGCGGTGCTCAAGGCATCGCCGATCGGAAAGCGGGCGGGGCGGAACGCCGAGAGTGAACATGTCGGGTGTCTGTGTCAGAAACGTCTGCAAAGTCTCCGTCGCCCTGTCGTTGGGGGTGATGTTCGGCTCGCAGGCCTTGGCCTTCGATCCGCA
>JAGSYV010000210.1 GCA_018262505.1 Pseudomonadota bacterium | reverse complement strand
GCAACTCCACGATCCGTCCCTCGCCGCTGACGAGAGGGCTGCAACCCTCTCTCAGCGGTTCCTTTGTGCCTTATCGGCACGGATTCTCATAAGACAAGCGTCATCCGACCGGAGTGAAACGAGGATCGACAAGATAATGCTTACGACACAAAAGCTTAGAGCGCCGATCTGATTCAATCGGATCGAACAGCGCCCTAAGCAAAACCGCCCGTCGGAAAACCGGCGGGCGGCGTGCTCCGTCAAGCGTCAGCTTGCCCCCTTGAACTCTGCCACAGCCGCGACATAAGGTTGCTTGCGAAACGCCCTCCCGCGTGTCGGACAGAGTCATCCAGGATAAGGGGTGAGCCGATGAAAGCCGTGGCGCTCCGCCCCCTCTCCGGCCGCTTCTACCGCACGGTCGTCATCGACCGGATCGCCCACGTGCTCGACCCGCCGGGGCCGACCAGCGCCGGCCGTTACCACCGGCACGGCCAGCCGGCGCTCTACACCAGCGCCGAGCCGCAATGGGCCATTATGGCGACGGCTGGCTACATGCGCGAGGATGGCCGCGCCCGCGTCGTCGTGCCGCTTGAAATCAGCGAAGCCCTGGTGGTCGACCAGCACGACGAGGATGTCTGCCTGGCCCTCGGCATCGACCGCGACCGATCGAACCTCTCCTGGCGCATCGCCCTTTCCGAAGGCCGCGAGCCGCCCTCCTGGCATGGCGCCGATCTCGCCCGCGCCGCCGGCGCCGACGGCATCATCGACCGCTCCCGCCAGATCCCCGGCGGCTGGCACCTCAACCTCTTCCGCTGGAACGCCCTCGCGGCCCCAAGGTGAAAATCGCCGGCGACCCCATGCCGGTAAAGCTCACGGCCGACGGGCCGAAGTGGGGGCTTTAGACCCCCTATCGCCCCGCTCTCGCGGCATGAACGTGATGGTGGGAGCCCGATATCCGCCCATCCCCCCATCCTGCCCGAGGTCCTGCGCCTCGCCGGCTTACAGCGCCGCCCTGGAGACGCGGCAGCGAGGCAATCCAAGCATTTCAACCTTTCCGCTATCTATCCGAAAGACTTATCCTTTTCCGAGAAGAAATGGCCGATACTGTCCCGCGAGAGACTACGCGTCCTGGAATACACCTTAACCGAGCTGCCAGACTGTCCAACCAAACGGGACCAGCTCACTTCGTCTATCGTGCGCAGCACACCCGTCGATCAGCAACGTGGGATCAAAAGTGCGCTCACTGTTGTCTTAATAAATTCAGAGAAGGGGCTGAGATGAAGGAATTGGTATGCAACATTTGTTCGGACCCAGATTATGAGGTGTTGTTTGAAGCAGGGGAGGCCCAGATTCACCGCATAGTCAAATGCGCGCACTGCGGGTTAATATACGCTAACCCTCAGGAAATTGCAGCTAGCAACAAGAATCGATCGAGTAATGCCGGAAATCATAGCGAAGACTCGCACGTTCTTTATGACCGTACACTTCATCTCAAGCAGCGTGCTGAAAAGGAGCGTATCCAGGTCGCTGACTATATTTCCACTCGAAAACAGTTGAATGCCCTACATCCGTTAAGGGGGAAGCTGCTCGAGATTGGAAGTGGTTTCGGTAACAGTCTACATGCTTTCAGGAGTGACGGTTGGGATGTTCGCGGAGTTGATCCAGACAGCAGTTTGAATTGTTACGCGCGCGACAAGTTTGGTCTGCAGATTGATGACGGATACTTTGCGTCCGGCGCCTATTCTGAGTCTTCGTTCGATGTTGTAATAATGAACCACGTTATCGAGCACTTGCCGGATCCAAAAGAGGTTCTTCTGGGGGTCCACCGTATACTCGCGCCAAACGGCCACTTACTCATCGAGACGCCGCGCTATGATTCGATTACGTTTAAGCTGTTGGGAAAGCGGGAACGCTCGCTTAGCTGCTTCGGCCATATTTATTTCTTCACCGGTGATAGCCTTCGTCATTTATGCGAGGTCGCGGGATACAAAGTAGTGAAACATACTAGCACCGGACGTACCTTAACAATTGGCCGGTTGCTGTGGAATATCGGCGTTATCTCAAAGAGGAGCGGCACACAGCGAGCGATCGAGCGTTTGTCAGTCGCTTTAAATCTGGACAGCTTTCGACTCTATTTGAATGTCGGCGATATACAGAGGATTTGTTTGGCTAAAGCGTGATGGTTGAGGTTGTCGAGGCGTGGTGAATTCTGTCAGTCCTGAGATCGTAATCACCTGACAGTTTGTCCCGTCGACAGACGTGCGCTCCACACGGTAAGCAGCGCGACTGGCGGCGTGGCCATGCCGCTCCCGAGCCGGCTTAGGATGGAGTTTCCACGCTTCGTTCGAACGATGCCATGTCAGGATTTTGCGCTCGATCACACCAACGCGTTCATGGGCATCGCGCAGTTGGTCAACGACAGCCAAAAGCCCTTCGCTGGCAATAGCCGGGATCAGGTCGTGCTCATCGTCTTCGACCAGAGTGACCAACGTTGCCACGCCCACGCGGCCCTGAGCCTGGAAAACGTGCTTCGCGATGTCCAACCCGATTGTGGTAACTTCGCCCATGGACGGCTCTCCTCAAGTGGCTTTGCAACAGCCACACTATGGCGCCGAGATGCCGGGAGCGGGGGCCGTCCACCCCATCAGGTCAGGCAGGCTCAATAGCCGGAAAAATCTGACCTTCGGCGATCCAAGGTCGGGGCGAATCACCAAGGCTGTGCTCGGTCCACACACATACCGAACATAAATCGTGACCTGCGCCATGTGTTGACAGACTAATCGCGGCAAGACTTGGCGTCGTGTTCACGGGCGTGCCATGCGAGCCCTGAACGCGTTGGGAATACTTTGATAGTTGCTTTTGAGAACCATCAATCAACATCCGCCCAACTTGCGCTGGGTGGTTTTGCGCTGAGGCTCTGGCCCGGCAACCAGGCGTCGATCCGGTTCGTCAGCGGACATCACGTCGCTTCGATCTGCGCGGAAGCCAGCGGCGACAAGGGTGGGTCAGAGCCTGACTCAAAACTCGCTGGTGCCTAGCATTACAGTTGCGTATTTCTTGAGCTTCTGAATCAATAGGTCTCCATGGTAAGGAGGCCGTGGATGGCGGGTGCATCGATCGAGACGACGCTGGAGCTATGGGCTTCGTCGCTGCGCGAGGTGAAGGGCCGCATGCGCGGGCTGTTCACGCAGGAGCGAGTTGCCGCATCGGCGAACCTGTTTCTGGACGGCTTGCTGGGCGAGGAGCGTCGTAAGACAGGTTGGATGCGCGCTGAGGCGGCGGGTGATCCGGGGCCATGGCGGCAGCAGGCCATTCTGGGCCGGGGGCGCTGGGACGCGGATGGGCTACGCGACATCGTGCGAGATTATGTTGTCGAGAACCTCGCCACGAATGACGCTGTCCTGGTCATCGATGAGACCGGCTTCCTCAAGCAGGGCAAGGCATCCTGCGGCGTCGCGCGCCAATATACCGGTTCGGCTGGCAAGATAACGAACTGCCAGATCGGCGTGTTCGCCGCCTATGTGTCGGCTCGCGGCCATGCCTTTATCGATCGAGCTTTGTACTTGCCCAAGATCTGGACCGGCGATCCCGCGCGGCTTGCCACGACCCATGTCCCTGAAGCTGTAGCCTTCGCCACCAAGCCGGCGCTCGCTGTTCAAATGATCCGCCGTACGTTGGCAGCCAATGTGCCATTCTCCTGGGTCGCTGCAGATGCGGTGTATGGCGTCGGCGACGTCGAACAGGCCCTGCGACGAGCCTGCAAAGGTTATGTTCTCGGGGTTAGATCGGACCACCATTTTGGCTCCTGGGCGACAAACCTCCGGTCGCTGGTACGGCTGAGGAGATCGCACGAGACCTCGAACCAGGGGCGTGGCAGCGCCTGTCTGCTGGCGAGGGCACCAAAGGCGCCCGGCTCCATGACTGGGCTTACTGCGAACTCGCTGATCTCGAAGCCGACGAATATGATGAGACGAAATCGGGGCTCTGGACACGCGGCCTGCTGATCCGCCGCAATATCAGCGACGGCGACCTCGCCTTCTTCACGACATGGTGCCCGGCCGGCACAGGGCATCCAGGCGCTCGTCGCCGTTGAAGGCCATCGCTGGGCGATCGAGGACAGCTTTGAGACCACCAAGAACGAACTCGGCCTCGACCACAACGAAACTCGGTCATGGCATGGCTGGCACAGACACGTGTCGCTTGTCATGCTCGCCTTCGCCATGATGGCGGTAATCCGATACCGCGCCAATGACGCGACGCCCCCAAAAAGTCCGACGACGAAGAACATCAGGATCTGATCCGCTGGTCCATCCAGGAAGTCCGCCGCATCGCCAACAGGCTTGCTCAGTGTCGTATCCAGCCCACCTCTATCATCGCATGGTCTTGCTGGAGACGCGCACATCAAGCGACCGCACGCAGCGCCCATATCAAATCAAAAATGCAACTGTAATGCTAGGCATAGATGCCCGGCCCAGTAGAGTTTCGGGGCAGGCGCTAAGGGGCTGATTCAAAAGTTCACTCGTAGACGCAATACCTTGCGATGCGTCTTGTGAGCATTCGGATGCTGGCGATCATGGTCCATGCGGTGGCACTATC
>JAGSYV010000107.1 GCA_018262505.1 Pseudomonadota bacterium | reverse complement strand
GCCGGTCTCTGCCGTGTGGTGCTGATCCACCATCCGCCGGTCAAGGGCGCGACGGCCTGGCACAAGCGGCTCACTGGCGCCTCGCGTTTCCGCAAGGTGATCGCGCGCTATGGCGCCGAACTCATTCTGCATGGCCATACTCACCAGCCAACCCGGCTGTCGCTTCCTGGCCCCAAGGGGACTGTGCCGGTGATCGGCGTGCCTGCCGCGACACAACGGCCTCACGGCCACCATCCGGCCGCCGGTTTCAATCTGTTCGATATCGAAAAGACCGACGCCGGATTCGAGATCCGGCATCGCCTGATGCAAGTGACACCCGGCGGCCTGTTCGAAGAGACGCGCGCCGAGGCGATTGTCAGCGGCGATCGTTAACCCGGGACCATGAACCAGGCATAGGCGATGAGGCCGAGCGCGCCGACGGCGAATCCGGCCAGGAATATGATCAGCGCCCAGATGAGCATCGAGCCGCGGTCATTTGCTTGCCCGCTTGTGGTCGGCTCGCCGGTTGTCTCCCGGCTATCCAGCGCGGCGCGGCGCAACTTTTCCACCAGCGCATCGCTTTCGAGCGAGCGTTCGCGCTCGACGACTCGCTCGGCGATATAGTCGGTCACCGCGTCGGCGGTCGCATCGAGATCGGCGCTCTCATGCAGCGTGAGGCGGCCGAGACGGGTATCCTTCAGGAAACGATAGGAGCGACGGTCGCGCGCCATCACCACATGGGTGGTGGGATCGATCCAGAGGCGCGGCGGTGTCGAACCGGCAACCTGGCAAACGAAATAGGCGTCGTCGGTGGGCAGTTCGGCGAACACGCCCTGGAGTTCTTCGGCCAAAAGCGCCAGCCGCGCCCGGTCGCCCTCATGCAGATCGGCATAGGCGTCGGCCCGCTCGCTCTCGGCAATGCGCATGCGACGCACGGAATCCGAAAGACGCCGGACTTTGCCCTCATTCGCCTTGTTATCGCCCGCTTCGCCGCCTGCCATAGGTCGCCCTGCCCGTTGAGTTCGGTCTCGAACTCTTCCCCAAAAGCATACACGGATGGCAAAATTAGGACTAGCTTAACCATTCGTTTGCCCACAGCGGCCTGCGCCGCCTGGGGAAATAGCGCCCATGGCCTGTCCAGGTAGGGCTTGCTGTCTGGTCGTTCGCCGTGCTTGAACTCTGGGAGAATGCCGGCGCTGTCGTGCGACCGTCGGCAAGGAGGAAGTCATGAAGCCCGTTTTCATCCAGCTGCAATGCGCCCCCGGCCAGACCTACGCGGTGGCAGATGCCATCTACGCTCTTGAGGTCGCCTCCGAACTCTATTCGACGTCGGGCGAGTATGACTTGCTGATGAAGATCTACGTCGACTCGGCAGCCCATGACGACATTGGCAAGTTCATCAACGAGAAGATCTCGTCGATTCCCGGTATCGTGCGGACGCTGACGACCCTGACGTTCCGGGCTTTCTGAAATCCGGCTCCGGAAGTCGGCCGGCTGGCGGTAAATTTCGGGTGCCTCGCAAGAAACGGGTGGCCTGCGAACCCGGAAGACGTGAGTTTGCTCCGCATCACAAACGGAGTTTGATCATGTCGTTTCGCATCACGGGTCTTTCGCCCAGCGCCTACCAGTCGCTCTACGGCCTGCCCGATGAAGAACTCGCGGCCCGAGGCGTGTTGCGTTACGTCGTGGACGAGAAGCCGGGTTATCCGGACCGGGTAGAAATGCGCGAGGGGGAAATCGGGGAGACGGTCCTGCTCGTCAACCATTTCAGCCAGCCGGCGGACAACCCCTATCGTGCTTCGCACGCCATCTTCGTTCGTGAAGGCGCCACGGAGACCTACGACGCCGTCGATCAAGTGCCTGAGGTCATGAGAGGGCGCCTGCTATCGCTTCGAGCATTCGATCAAAACGACATGATGGTGGATGCAGACGTGATCGACGGAAACCGCGTTGAAACCATCATCGAGCGCTTCTTTTCGAATCCGGCCGTGAGGTACATCCACGTGCACAACGCCAAGCGGGGATGCTACTCCGGCCGCGTTGATCGCGTTGACGGCTGAAGTCTGTCAGAATGAACTCGGCCCAGTGTGCCTCTCCATCCGCTGGAAAGACCGCAACATCACAGCCTGGGGCTCAAAATCTAGCTGCCGCTGCCGCTTTGCAGCGCCAGCCGGGTCGCACCGAGGATCGGGCCGGGCAGGCCGTCCTTCTTTGACTGGACGATGACGGCGAGGCCGGCGGTGCCTTCGGGTGCGACGTCGGCGAGCGGCAGTTTCAGCGTGATCGCTTCGCCGGACCACATCCCGACCACCTGCATGCGGTCAACGACGTTGACATAGGTGACAGAGGTATTTCGGTTCTCGCCGGAACCGATATCCACCGTCTTTGGCGGCAGGTAGCCGGCGATCCACACCGACGCTTCGCCGGCTTGGTCACGGGCCGGCAGGGTGACGACGACGCGATCATCCTCGATGCGGGCGTTGACGTTGAGACTGGGCGTCTCGCCGTTGTCGTGCATGACGTCGAAGGACGCGCGGATTTCTTCCTCCCGGCTGCCGATCACCGCGCTGCGACCGTTGAGGACCGCCTGCGGCGTGAAGACGGCGTGGTCGGCGCGCGCCTTGGCGTATTCGCGTTGTCGGCGGGTGAATTCCGGCTTGGCGTAGGTGTCGCGCCAACCGAGATAATCCCAATAGTCGACCGCGAAGGTGAGGGCGACGGTGTTGGGATCCTTGGCGAGGTGGGCCAGAACCTTGTCGGCCGGCGGGCAGGCGGAACAGCCTTGGCTGGTGAACAGCTCGACGACATCGGCCGCCATCGCGCTACTGCTTCCGACTGCCAGGACGACGCAGCAGGATGCCATGCCGCGAGCAAGTCCGCCCAAGGTCCCCCGCCGCATCATCGTATCCAAGGCCCACCTCTTCGTTGTTGTTCTTTATGAGAGCCATGAATACGACGGACGCGCATGACGATCCACTCACGAGTGCTTGACCGAACCAATCGGTCAACGCTGGCACGCACTCGTTGATCTCGCAGAATTACGCAAGATTCCGTAAGGCGGTCGCCTCGATCTCGATCTTCATTTCCGGACGAATAAGGCCGGCGATGATCATGGTGGCGGCCGGCCTGATGTCCGTGAACCATCGCCCCACCACCGAAAACACCGGATCGGCGTAAGCGGCATTGGTGACGATATAACGAACACGCACCACGTCGGATATCGAAAAGCCCGCCTCGCCGAGTGCTCGGGCGATGGTCGTCATGGCATTTTCCGCCTGCGCCGACACGTCGTCCGGCATGGTCATGGTGGCGTAATCATAGCCAGTGGTGCCCGAGACGAAACACCAGGGGCCATCGGCGATGGCGCGCGAATAGCCGGCAGCCTTCTCGAAGGGTGAGCCGGTGGAAACGAGCTGGCGCATGGCATGTCCCCATACGAAAAACGCCCTCTGAGGAGGAGGGCGTTTTCTCGGAGGAATCAGGCCCAGGGATGGGCGGCGGCGTTCTTCGTTTCAAAGGTGGCGATCGCCGATGCCTTCTCGAGCGTCAGGCCGATGTCGTCGAGACCGTTCAAGAGGCAATGCTTTTTGAACGGGTCGATATCGAAGGAGACCTGGCCGCCATCCGGGCCCTTGATCACCTGGTTGACCAGATCGACGGTCAGCGTCGCGTTGGCGCCGCGCTCGGCGTCGTCCATCAGCTTCTTGAGATCGTCGGGCGGAACGACGATCGGCAGGATGCCGTTCTTGAAGCAGTTGTTGTAGAAGATGTCGGCGAAGCTGGTGGAGATGACGCAGCGGATGCCGTAGTCGAGCAGCGCCCAGGGGGCATGTTCGCGCGAGGAGCCACAACCGAAGTTGTCGCCGGCCACCAGGATTTCCGCCTTGCGATAGGCCGGCTTGTTGAGGACGAAGTCGGGATTCTCCGAACCGTCTTCCCGGTAACGCATTTCCGAGAACAGGCCCTTGCCGAGGCCGGTGCGCTTGATGGTCTTGAGGTACTGCTTGGGAATGATCATGTCCGTGTCGATGTTGAGGATCGGCAGCGGCGCGGCGACACCGGTGAGCACGTCGAATTTCTGCATGATCTGTCCTTTCCCGAAAGCGACGTGCGTTCTGACGAACGCAAATCGTCGCTCCATCTCCAAGTGTCGCATCGTTTTTACGGAAAACCGGTTCCCACTTTTCCGTACGATGCTCTAGGCAGTCAGCCGGGGAGGAGGCCGGTGGTGGCGGGCCGTCCCAGCATCAGGTTGAGGTTCTGAACGGCGGCGCCGGAGGCACCCTTGCCGAGGTTGTCGTAGAGCGAGACGATCAGCGCCTCGTCGCCGGTGGCATCGGCGAACACAAAGAGGTGCAACTCGTTGGTGCTGTTGAGCGCCCGCGGATCGAGGCTGGCGAGCCGTTCGGTCGCCTCGAAAGGCATGACCTTGACGAAGGTTTCGCCGGCATAGCGATCGGCCAGGAGCTCGTGGATGGTCCGCGCCTTGAGGCCGGGCGCCACGGACCACAGGCGCAGCGGCACGAAGGTCAGCATGCCCTGGGCGAAATTGCCCACCGACGGCTGGAACTGCGGCGCGCGCGTGAGGCCGGTATAGGCGGACATCTCCGGCAGGTGCTTGTGCTTGAAGGTCAGGCCATAGGGCATGAGCGGCGCGGGGTCGGCGGCGGACACATAATCCTCCACCATCTTGCGGCCGCCACCTGAATAACCGGAGACGCCGTTGTAGCTGAGCGGCGCCTCAGCGGACAGAAGGCCGGCTTCGATCAGCGGACGAATGCCGGCGATCAGGCCCTGCGGCCAGCAGCCGGGGTTGGCGACACGCTTCGACCGGGCGATGACCTCCGCCTGATCCTTGGCCATTTCGGCGAAGCCATAGGCCCAGCCGGGGGCGACGCGATGGGCGGTGGAGGCATCGATCACCGCCGTGCTATCGTTATCGATGAGGCTCACCGACTCCTTGGCCGCGTCATCAGGCAGGCAGAGGATGGCAACGTCGGCGGCGTTAAGCAACCGGCGACGCTCGTCCATGTCCTTGCGCTTTTCCGGCTCGATGGCGAGCAGGTCGATATCATCGCGGGTGGCGAGACGGTCGCGGATCTGAAGGCCGGTGGTGCCTGCTTCGCCGTCGATGTAGATCTTCGCCCGCGTCATGCTCGTTGCCCGGAATTGGCCGGCCGCAGCCGGCTCGTGTTGGAAAGTCCGCCGCGGCGAGATGCCGGGCGGAGTGCCGAGACGCTTTACCATCATCGGCCGCGGCTGTCATGCGCCTTGAAAGGCAGCGTCCGTTTGCGTCAGGCGGGCAAGATGTAGGTGATGACGAGATAGGCGCAAAGGCCAACAGCCAGCACGACCGCCAGTCCCCGTGCGATCTTGCGCGCATAGATGACGTCGGGATCTTCATTGTCGTTGGCGGGGTCGTCGAACTGCATGGCTCCGGCTCAGTCGGAAGGGTTTCGCTTGTATATAATCGCCCTCTCGGCACGGCCAAGCGAACAAAAGGGCTTGCATCGGGGTTAGCCTTCGGTCGACCCTTGTAATGCATCGTCCGCCCGGCTTGCCGATTCCCTTTCGGAAGCGCCGCCATCCGGACGGCAACGCCGACGAGGTTGCCATGGCCAGGCTTTTTACCGCCCTCGAAATCCCCGCCGCCGCTGGCTTCCATCTATCGCTCCTGAAGGGTGGCTTGCCCGGAGCCCGCTGGATCGATCCGGCCAATTATCACGTGACACTGCGCTTCATTGGCGACATTGACCACCGCACCGCCGACGAGGTGGCCGCCGCGCTCGATCGCGTCTACAAGCCGCCGTTCGAACTCAGCCTCAGGGGGCTGCACTGTTTCGCCTCAGGTCGCGTGCCGCATTCGCTTGCCGTCAAGGTGGAGCCGACGGAACAACTGATCGAACTGCAAGCCGAGCACGAACGCGTCATCCAGCGCCTCGGCCTGCCGGCCGAGGGGCGGCGCTACATCCCGCATGTGACGCTCGCCCGCTTCAAGGGCACCACCTCGACCGATGTTGCCCGCTGGCTGTCCGAACATGGCGATTTCATCGGCCCGCATTTCCCGGTCGATCGCTTCGTTCTCTATTCGTCGCGCGCCTCGGTGGGCGGCGGGCCCTATCTCGTCGAGGAAGCCTATCCGCTGGCCGCCTGACCAAAGCCATTCCAGGAAAGCGGATACCCCTTTCCCGCCCGGAATTGCGTCATGCCAAAGAGTTAGCCTTTGGAACGAAGCTTTTCCACGAAGGCGCGGACGGCGCGGTCGCAAAGGTCGAACACATCGTCGAAGGCTTGCTCATCCTCGTAATAGGGATCCGGCACCTCGCGCGCGAGGCCGTGCGCTTCTTCGAGACAAAGGCCGATGCGAGCCGTCGAACCGGCCGGCGCCAAGCGGCGGAGGTCGGCGACATTCTGACGATCCATGCCGACGATCAGGTCGAAATTGGAAAAGTCCGCCTTCTGCACCTGGCGGGCGCGGAGTGGCGTCAGATCGACGCCCTTCTTGCGGGCCGCCGCGATCGCCCGGCGATCGGGCGGATCGCCGGTATGCCAGCCGCCGATGCCGGCGCTGTCGACGCGGGTTAGATGAGAAAGGCCGGCGGCGGCGACATGGTTGAGCATCAGCCCTTCGGCGGTGGGCGAACGACAGATGTTTCCGAGGCAGATGAACAGGATCGAGCGCATGGGGCGGTTTTGGCCGCGCCGCGCCTTGCGGTCAAGATGACTGGGATCGTAATGTTTCGTTGTGGAGTGTGCTGAAATGGATTTCCTGCCGACCGGTGGCGTGCTGGCCGCCTATACGCTGGCCGTGCTGGCGCTCAACTACACACCAGGGCCGGACATGGCGATGTTCGTCGGCACGGCGATCACCCGTGGCCGGCGGGCGGGACTCGCCGCCTTCCTTGGCACCAGCACCGGCATTCTCGTGCATACGCTCTTGGTGACCTTCGGCCTTGCCGCATTGCTCGCCGCTTCGCCGATTGCCTTCGACGTGCTCAAGGTGATCGGCGCGCTTTATCTTCTCACCGTCGCCATCGGTACCATCCGGCACGGCAGCCGTCTCGCACTGGAAGGTGGCGCTCTGCCGCCGGAGCCGGCGATCCGCCTCTATCTCAAGGGGCTCGCCGTCAATGTGTTGAACCCCAAGGTGGCGCTGTTCTTCCTGACTTTCCTGCCGCAGTTCGTCGAACCGGGCGATCCGGCCGCCCGTGGCAAGCTCATGTTCCTCGGCCTGTGGTTCCTCGCCGTCTCGACGCTGTCGATGCTGCCGCTGATCCTCGGGGCGAGTGGCGTCGCCGCTTTCTTCAAGGCGCGACCGGGCGTGATGCGGGGCATCGACTATGTGTTCGCCGGGGTGATGGGCGCCTTCGCGGTGAAGCTCGTCACCGCTCGTCTTTAGGGCCGCGGCTTCCCGTCAGAAAAACGCCGTCGATACCGGCCATTCGGCCAGCCATCAACCAGTAGACGAAACCGCCGACGAAACCGGCGGCGATCAGGATGGCGATGTTGCGCGGATCGTTGTCGAGCGGCCGCATCAGCGGCGCGATACCGAGAACCGGCAGGATGCCGAGGACGCCGCCGGCAACCAGGTAGACGAGAGCCGAGCGCAAGCGGAAGGCCTCGGTGACCACGATGACCACGGCCCAGGGGGCGAGCGCCATGGCGCCGAGATAACTGGCCGTCACGGCAGCGCCAACGCCGAAGTTACCCCAGAACCAGAAACTGTCGGCCGGGTCGGCGGGTTCGAAGCCGACCGAGGCGACCAGCATGAACAAGGCGGCGGCGATCACCGCCAGGATGAAGCCGATCAGCGCGGCGAAGATGCGGCCGATCGCTCGCATCAATCCTCTCCGTGGCCGGCCACCATGGCGCGCATGGCGAGATCGGCCTCGGAGAGGCCCATCTCGAGGGCGAGCCGCTCTGTCTTCCTCAAACGCTCGCTCTCGCTCTTCAACTGGCCGCAGGCGGCGGCGATGTCGCGGCCGCGCGGCGTGCGGATCGGCGAGGCATAGCCGGCATCATTGACGAATTGGGCGAAGGCTTCGATCGTCTCCCAGTCGGAGCATTCGTAAGCGGTGCCCGGCCAGGGATTGAAGGGGATCAGGTTGATTTTGGCAGGGATGCCTTTCAGGAGCTTCACGAGATCGCGGGCGTCCGCGAGGCTGTCGTTGACACCCTTCAGCATCACGTACTCAAAGGTAATCCGACGCGCATTCGACAAGCCCGGATAGGCGCGGCAGGCGTCGATCAGCTCTTTCAGCGGGTACTTCTTGTTGATCGGCACCAGCACGTTGCGCAGGTCGTCGCGCACGGCGTGCAGGGAAATCGCCAGCATGCAGCCGATCTCGTCGCCGGTGCGGGCGATGTTGGGCACCACGCCGGAGGTGGACAGCGTGACGCGGCGCTTCGACAGCGACAGGCCGTCGCCGTCCATGATGATATGAAGCGCCTGCTTGACGGCATCAAAATTGTAGAGCGGCTCGCCCATGCCCATCATGACGACGTTGGAAACCAGGCGCCCTTCACTCGGAATGGCTGCCTCCGCATTGGGCGCCACGTCGGGGTAGTCGCCGAGCCGGTCGCGGGCGACCAGCACCTGCGACACGATCTCCTCGGCGGTGAGGTTGCGCACCAGCATCTGCGTGCCGGTGTGGCAGAAGGCGCAGTTGAGCGTACAGCCGACCTGCGAGGAAACGCAAAGCGTGCCGCGCCCTTCCTCCGGGATGTAGACGGTTTCGATCTCCACCGGCTTGCCGGCGCCGCGCGAGGGGAAGCGCATCAACCATTTGCGCGTGCCGTCGGCCGACACTTGTTCGGCGACGATCTCGGGGCGACCCACGACATAGGCGGCGTCGAGCCGGGCACGCAGGTCCTTGGCGACGTTGGTCATCGCCGAGAAGTCGCGCACGCCGCGCACGTAGATCCAGTGCCAAAGCTGGCCGACGCGCATCCGGAGGTGCCGCTCCTCGACGCCGATGGCAAGGAGCGCTTTGGCCATCTCGACGCGCGTCATGCCGACGAGCGACGGCTTTTCCGGCGCGGTGACGGGCGAGGCGGCAACAGGGCTGTGGTCGATGAGGGTCGACATGGGCGTTCGGTTGATCCTGAAGGGGTTGGAATGGCGGAAAAAGGTTCGCCTCAAAAGCAAGAACGGCCGCGGACGTCACCGTCCCGACCGTTCCCGGTTATCAGAAGCCATAGCAGAAAACCGGAGAAAACCCAAGATGGGGTTGGGTTGATCTCTATTCCGGCATGAAGCTTACTGGCATTCGCCGTCGATGCGCTTCAGGGCGGCACTGATGCCCTTCAGCGAATAGGTGTCGGTGGTGACGGTGCCGCGACGTGATGTGCCGGTGATCACCATGGTCGAGCCGCCCTTCATGGCGGTGATGAAGCGGGTTTCCTCGGCGGCATTGTCGACCCAGGCGCCCTGGTCCTTGGTGTACATGCTGAAGGTAGCGTCACCAATCTTGACGGTGGTCTTGGAGCCTTCCTTGTAGGGATAACCGGCGATCACCGAAACCTCGTGCTTGACGCCCTCCTTCGGGCGATTGGTGATGAACATGAACACCGGATCGCGGTTGACGCCGGCCGGCTGCTTGTCGGTCGGCTGCGTCGCGGTGTAGCAGACCTTGGCGCCGGCATTGTTGTAGGTGTAGGTGGCCCAGCTCTCGAACGTCTGGAGCGGCGTGGGTGCCTTGGCCTGCTGCTGTTGCTGCTGCGTAGGCGCCTTGGTCTGCTGCGTGGGCGCCTTGGTCTGCTGCTGGGCGCCGGCGAGGGTCGTCGCGCTGAGCAGCAGTGCGACGGCCAAGCCGAGGGTGCGTGCGTTCGTCATCTAATCACCTTGGGTCTCGTCGTGGGACACTGATGCGCCCACCGAAGCGGTCCGCATGAAGCCTAAGGGAAACGTTAAGGCGTCATGGTTACCAAAGTGTTGCTCCGGCGTCTCGAACTATCGGGGCAATGGTAGCCACGGGCATTTCACGTTGTTGCGGCGCGAGGCTTGGCCCGAAATCGGGCGACAATGCGGCCAGCCAAGCCAAGCTATTAGCTGCCCGCAAGTTATCCGGTTTTTTCAGTGGCGAGTCGGTCGAGCGCAACGCGGGCGGCTATGCGATGCTGCTCGCCGATATGCCGCTGGACCATGCCGATCGCCGTGACCAGCACGGTGATGTCGTCGGAGAAGCCGAATCCCACAATGAAGTCCGGTATGATGTCGAGCGGCACCACGAAATAGGTGAGTGCGGCAAGCAAGGTTGCTCGCACCGATGCCGGCGTCTCCGGATCGAGCGCGCAGTAATAGGTGGCCACCACCTCTTCGATAAACGGGATGGCGGCGATCGCCTTCTTGACGGTCTTCCAGAAGCGGGAGCGGACGCGAGCCTCATGACCTTCGGCCGGGCCGATGATCTCGGGGTCGGGATAGTGGGTTTTGCGCATGGCGTCGAAATGGGACTCCCGACGCCATCTGTCAACGG
Source organism: Pseudomonadota bacterium (assembly GCA_018262505.1). Classification (GTDB taxonomy): domain Bacteria; phylum Pseudomonadota; class Alphaproteobacteria; order Rhizobiales; family Pleomorphomonadaceae; genus Pleomorphomonas. The sequence continues at coordinate 7,268 of JAGSYV010000107.1, read as the reverse complement.
TCGATCCGATAGATCGGCATGCGGCCGCCCGGCGCTTTATAGATTCGGGTCTCGAGGGCGCCGAGCGACTCGACCCTCTCCGGCGCAATGCCAAGCGTTGCCGGATCGACCTCGGTGACCAGGAGTGCCGGGCCATGGGCGGGATCGTAGGGAATGGTCATCTCGAACTGATCGGCCGGCGCTGCGCCGGGTGCCAGATAGGGGCGGACATCGAGGCCGCTATCGCGCAATTCGTAGAGGGTCTCCGACGTCATCGGACGTCCGACGGTGACGACGGTATGAACGCCGGCCGCCCGCGCGGCCTCGGCGAGTTTGTCACCGTAGTCGGCCCAGTGCAGCAGACGCTGAAGCTGTCTCGGCCTCTCCGGCAACGGCACATGGCCGACGAGGCTGACGCCAACCGCGAGAGCGGCGGCCGCCACGATGTTGATGGCCGCCGACAGCTTCAGGAGGCCATACCAGCGACTGTTGCAAAGCAAGGCGCTGGCGAAGACGATGAGGGCTGGGAAGGCCGTCGCCGCCCAGTTGCCATGCAGCTTGGCGAAAGCAGCGTTGACGCCGATGACAATCAGGATGGGCAGGCTCAGCCACATCATGAGGCGGTCGGTGCCGGGCTTCGTCGATCGCCAGCCGAGGACGGCGGCGAGGACGACGATGGCAAACAGAATCGGCCCGGGAATGACGGACTGGCCGCCGAGATACTCGAAAATCTTGCCGATCTTGAAGCCGATCTTCTCCCAGCCGGCATTGTCGCCGGTGTGGTGGAAGGTGACGAAGCCGTTCTGGGCGTTCCAGATCAGGTTGGGCAGGAAGCCGGCGAGACCACCGAGAAGCGCCACCCAGGTGGCGCCGGCACGGAGAAGCGGCCGTCTGTCGGCCGTCGCAATGATATAGACGAGAAGCGAGGCCGGCAGATAGATCATCGCATATTTGGCGTTGAGGCCGACGGCGACGGTCGTGGCAAGATAAAAGGCGCGGGAGAACGACGGTTTTCCCAGAAAGAGCACCGCCGCATGCAAGCCGACGCACCAGAAGAACAGCAAGGGACCATCGGTGTTGAAGATCAGCGACGACAGGCTGACGGCCGGCATCGCCATGTAGGCGAGCGCACTCCAGAAGGCGACGCGCGCGTCATAGAGGCGGCGGGCGGCGAGGAAGACGAACCAGGCCGCCGCGGCGTGCAGGATGGGCGCCGGCGCCCGCACGCAGGCGACGCCGTTGCCGCAGACTTCCGTCGTGCCGCGGAGTTCGAAGCCGCTCAACAGGAGGGCGGCGAGGCGGAGGACAAGAAAGGCGGCGATGACCAGAAGGGTCAGCCTCATCCAGGCGCGGTCTGAAATCGGGTGGGGATCGGTCATGCTCGGCTCGGCTGGCGGGACGGCCGGGTTTATCAGTTGCGATCACGGCCGGCAAATGGCGAATCTCCAGCCTTGCACGGCCGGCATAGTCGGTTAAATTGCCGGCGACCTTTTCGAGCCGCCGGCGAACCTCCCGCCGACCGCCGCGGCTTTCATCCCTACGGAGTTTCCATGAAAAAGGGCGAAGTCAAGAAAGTCGTGCTGGCCTATTCCGGCGGCCTCGACACGTCGATCATCCTCAAGTGGCTGCAGACCGAACTCGGCGCCGAGGTGGTGACCTTCACCGCCGACCTCGGCCAGGGCGACGGCGATCTCGAGCCGGCCCGCAAGAAGGCCGAGATGATGGGCATCAAGGAGATCTTCATCGAGGACGTGCGCGAGGAATTCGTCCGCGACTTCGTGTTCCCGATGTTCCGCGCCAACGCCGTCTACGAGGGCGTCTACCTGCTCGGCACCTCGATCGCTCGTCCCTTGATCTCCAAACACCTGATCGACATCGCCAAGAAGACCGGCGCCGATGCCATCGCCCACGGTGCCACCGGCAAGGGTAACGACCAGGTGCGCTTCGAGCTTTCGGCTTACGCGCTCAACCCGGACATCAAGATCATCGCCCCCTGGCGCGACTGGGCGTTCAAGAGCCGCACCGATCTGATCGATTTTGCCGAGAAGCATCAGATTCCGATCGCCAAGGACAAGAAGGGCGACGCGCCTTTCTCGGTCGACGCCAACCTTCTGCACTCGTCCTCCGAGGGCAAGGTGCTGGAAGATCCGTCGCAGCCGGCGCCCGAATATGTCCACATGCGCACCATCTCGCCGGAAGAGGCGCCCGACAAGGCGACCATCATCACCGTCGGTTTCGAGAAGGGCGATGCCGTCTCCATCAACGGCAAGCGCATGAGCCCGGCCGAGCTGCTGACCGCGCTCAACGCCTATGGCCATGACAACGGCATCGGTCGCCTCGACCTCGTCGAGAACCGCTTTGTCGGCATGAAGTCGCGCGGCGTCTACGAGACGCCCGGCGGCACCATCCTGCTGACCGCCCACCGGGCGATCGAGAGCATCACGCTCGACCGTGGCGCCGCCCATCTCAAGGATGAGCTGATGCCGCGTTACGCGGAACTCATCTACTACGGCTTCTGGTTCGCGCCCGAGCGCTACATGCTGCAGGCGCTGATTGACAAGAGCCAGGAGAATGTCGAGGGCGAAGTAACGCTGAAGCTCTACAAGGGCAACGTCATCGTCACCGGCCGTTCGTCGCCGAAGACGCTCTACTCGTCGACACTGGTCACCTTCGAGGACGACCAGGGCGCCTACGACCAGAAGGACGCCGCCGGCTTCATCAAGCTCAACGCCCTGCGCCTCCGCACGCTCGCCAAGCGCGATCGCGGCTGAGCCGGTTCAGAGCCCTCACATGAACTGAAAGGCCCGCTCCGGCGCATACCGGAGCGGGCCTTTTCTTTATCGGCTGGTTTCAGCCAAGCCGAGTTACGCTGCGCGCAGGCTCTCGACGAACTTGCCGACTTCGCTCTGGAGGTCGGCAGACTGATGTTCGAGTTCGGTCGACAGCGACATCAGGTGGCTCGAGGCACGGCCGGTATGTTCGGCGGCCTCGCCGACCCCGGCGATGGAACCGGTCACCGTCTGCGTGCCTTCGGCGGCCAACTGGGTGTTCTGGGCGATTTCGCCGGTGGCGGCGCCCTGTTCCTCGACGGCGCCGGCGATGGAGGCCGTAACCTCGCGGATCATCGAGATGGTGGAGGTGATGCGGCCGATGGCGGTGACCGTCTCGTTGGTCGCCTCCTGGATCTCGCCGATCTTGGAACCGATCTCGTCGGTGGCCTTGGCGGTCTGGGCGGCGAGCTGCTTCACCTCGCTGGCGACGACGGCGAAGCCCTTGCCGGCGTCGCCGGCGCGTGCCGCTTCGATGGTGGCATTGAGCGCCAGAAGGTTGGTCTGTTCGGCGATTGCCCGGATGAGGTTAACGACATCGCCGATGCGAACGGCGGCGTCGGTCAGCGCCCGCACCTTGGTCTCGGTGCGAGATGCTTCAGCGGCGGCCTCTTCGGCAATGTCGGCGGACTTGGACACCTGAACGTTGATCTCGCGGATGGAGGCGGTGAGCTCCTCGGCACCGGCGGCGACCGTCTGGACGTTGGTCGCCGCGGCCTCGGCGGCACCGGTCACCGACTGTGCCCGACCGGAGGTGGCGTCGGCGGTCTCGGACAGCTCGCGGGCCGCTTCAGCAACTTCGGCCGACGAGCGGACGAAGCGATCGGCCAGCGCACCCATGGTCGACTGGAAAGCATCGGCGAGAGCCTGGCGTTCCTGGAGCTGCCGCTCGGCGACGAGGCGATCGTTCTCGCCCTGCTCGGCCCGGAGCCGTTCGGTCTCCGATAGTCCCTTGGCGAACACATCGAGGGTCCGCGCCATGTCGCCAACTTCGTTGCGGTGGCCGGCGTAGGGGATGTTCACATCGTGATCGCCGGCGGCAACCGCCTTCATCGCGGCGGTAATACGGCTGATCGGCTTGACGATGCCGCGCGCCAGCAGCAGGCCGAACACCAGCGTCATCGCCATGATGGCGCCGAAGACGATCATCAGCTGGTCCCGGGCATCGCGGCGGGCACGAATTTCCGAGGTGGAGGCGGCGGTATCGACGCTGCGGATCAGGGAGACCAGGTTGTCGAGTTGCGGCTCCAGTGTCCTGTAACCATTGGACAGCTGCTCGTAAATGCTGAGGAATTTCTGCTGCAGGGTCACCCACTGGCCGACGTTCGCGGTGTATCCCTCCATCGCCTTGCCGAGCGCCGCCTTGGCATCGGCACCGAGCGTGCTGCGGGCGAGCGCACGGGTGAAGTCCATGGACGCCTTGCCGAAAGCTGTGAAGGACTGCGGATCGCTTTTCAGCATGAAGTCCTTTTCGAAGGTCCGCATGGTAGCGAACAGCGCTGCCAGATCGGGTGCCGGGTTGGCGGCCAAGAGGTCGGTTACCGCCTGGCTGGACTTCAGGAGCGCACCATTGACGCCCTGTTGCGGATAGAGGCCGAGCTGCTTCTTGATGTCCAGAATGGCCTTGAAGGAAGTGCCGTAATCTTCGAGGCCGGCTTTGATCTGGGCGACATTTTCCGATTTCGCCGGATCGGTCGCCTTGATGCGCGCTTCGAGCTGCTGAATGGTCGAGGCGGTCATGCGCGTCAGGTCGCCGTGCAGGCCGGAATAGCGCTCGTTGCCGGTGAACAGAAATTCGATCTCGGCGCGGCGAAGCTGCAGCGCGGTGATCTGCAGCGTGCCGGCCAGATCGGCGTTGATGCGGGCGCTGGCGGCGCGCTGCCGATAGCTGTTGGCGTTGATGTCCTGCATCATGTAAAGCCCGCCGACGATTGCGAGGGCCAAGAGCGAGAACAGCCCGAAGGCGAGCACCTTTGTGGCAATGCGGAACCGCGAGCCGAATGCGAATCCCTTGAACCTGAACTTCGGCATATGACGAAACTCCCCCGATTGATCGGTCCAGCGCAAAGCCTACGGCGACGCGCCGTCTCCTCCCGACCAGCCTCCATCTGAGGTAGCATCGCCGTCGCCGATTAATTGCGCGTAAAGCGCCTTGCCAAAAATAGCGTGAACCGGCCTCAAGCCGCCAATGACAACGATGCCGGCAGGCCCGCCGGGTCGGCTGCGTCTGCGCTGATGCCCAGCTTATGGGCAGGGCGACGATTGCGCGGCACGGCGATTTGCGGGAAGCTTCGCGATCTCTCGCCAGAAGGCCAGTTTTTTCATGCCGCTATCGCTTCTTTTGTCGGCCTTTGTCGCCGCCTTCCTCTATGTCGTGATCCCCGGCCCGGCCTTCATCGCGCTGCTTGGCATCGGCGCCGGACAAGGGCGGGGTGCCGGCGCCCGCTTCATCGTCGGTCACCTGGCCGGCGATACGCTCTGGACGAGCCTGGCGCTCGTGGCCTTGGTCGGCGCCCATGTGGTGGGACCGATGGTGTTCGACCTGCTCGGCTGCGTCTGCGGCGCCTATCTCGCCTTCATCGGCTGGCGCGCCTTCCGCGCGCGGCCGGGTGGCGAGGGACGGGCGGTGATGGCCGTGGAGCGGCCGTTCCGGCGCGGCCTGATCTTCGGCCTCACCAACCCCAAGGGTTATCCGGTGGCACTCGCCACCTTCACGGCGCTGGTCGGCGGTGTTGCCGACACGCTGTCCTTCTCAAACTTGCCGGCTTTGCTCGCCGCGTCTTTTGTCGGTTTCCTGGCCGCCGATGTGGTGATGATCTCCATCATTGGAGCGGGTGCCGTGCGACGCTTCTACCGGGCGCACGAACTTGCCATCGTCAGGGGCTCGGGTCTGCTGTTCATGGGCTTTGCCGCGCAGGCTTTCTGGCACTCGGCGCCGGGTCTCCTCGGCTATCGTCGCGCCTGACGCGCGGCTCAGCCCGGTTCCCGTTCGGCGATGCCGAGCGCCAACGCCGCGAAGGTGACGATCGGGATCACCGTGGCGAAGGCGAGCGGTGGCGAACCGATCAGTGCCACCGTACTGGAATCGACGAAGCCGCTTCCCATCTGTGCAAACCCCAAGAGGGCGGCGGCGGCGCCGGCCTTATCCGGAAAGGCGGCCATGGCGCGGGTGGTGAGGTCGGGCGTCAGCATGGCGAGCGAGAAGGCGAACACTGCGACGGGGGCCATGATCGACAGATAGGAGGGCGGCCAGAGGGCAATGGACGCCGTCATCGCCAGCGCGCCGGCCATGGCGAGTGTCAGTCCGGGTAGAATCAGATCACGGGCCGGAACGTGCCTCAGCAGGGCCTTGGTGACGATGCCGCCGAGAATATAGGCGCCGGTCTGGCCCAGCATGCCGAAGCCGAAGGCCTGCGGGCTGAGGCCGGCGATGTCGATCAACAGGAAAGGCAGCATCGAGCTCAGCGAGTAGAAGCCGCCGAGCGTGATCCCCAGCATCAAGGCCGGAAACAGGAAACGTCGATCGCTGCCGAGGTCGGCATAGGCGCGAACGAGACCGGCCGGACTGGCGCGGGCCGGATCGGGCGCGCGGTTGGTCTCCGGCAGGAAACGATAGACGACAACAAGCAGCGCACCGCCATAGGCCACCATCAGCACGAAGATCGCTCGCCAGTCGAAGGCCAGCATGGCAAGGCTACCGAGCGTCGGCGCCATGGCCGGGCCGATGGCGAGGAAGATGCCGATGGTGTTCATCACCCGCGCCGATTGTTCGCCGGTGAAGTTGTCGCGGACAATGGCGCGGGCGACCGAAATGCCGACGGCGGCGCCAATACCCTGAACGAGACGTGCCAGCGTCAGTGCGTGGATGGAAGGCGCCAGCATGGCGCCGACCGAGCCGATCGCGTAGAGCGTGAGGAAGGCGAGCGCGGCAGGCCGCCGGCCATAGGCATCCGACAACGGGCCGCACACGAGCTGCGCCAAGGCGAAGCCTGCGAAATAGGCGGCCAGCGTTGCCTTCACCGCCGGGTAGGTCGTGGCGAAATCAATGACCAGTTGTGGCATGGCCGGCGTGTAGAGGGCAAGTGACACCGGCCCGAGAGCAATAAGAAGGGAGCCAATCGCCGCGACATGGCGCTCGGTCATCGGGGCATGCTGCATGAGGCGTCCCGGAAAGGAGAGCTGGAATTGGCGTTTTTAGCAGAGACGGCTCAGCTCTGTTAAGTGTCGCAGCCCGTTGCATGGCTGATCTTCGCAGGTATAATCAGGTTTTTCTTGCTACCGTCACATTCATTTGTATAGTGCGCGCCAGAATGACGGTCCGGAGGCTCGCTTCGGGCCGTCTGTCTTTTCCAAACCGAGTACGCCCATGCAAATGCGCAACATCGCCATCATCGCGCACGTCGACCATGGCAAGACGACCCTGGTCGATGAGCTCCTGAAGCAGTCCGGCACCTATCGCGA
>JAGSYV010000106.1 GCA_018262505.1 Pseudomonadota bacterium | reverse complement strand
AAGCGCTACCTGACGCTCTATCCGGGCTCGGAAGACGCCGCCTATGCGCAGTGGATGATTGCGCAGTCCTATTTCAACCAGATGCCCGACATCACGCGCGACCAGAAGCAGACCGAGCAGGCCATGCAGGCCATGCAGGAACTGGTCGACCGCTACCCCGACAGCCCCTATGCCGCCGAAGGCCGCAAGCGCCTCGACATTGCCAAGGACCAGCTCGCCGGCAAGGAAATGGAAATCGGCCGTTACTATCTGACGCGCGATCAGTACATCGGCGCCATCAACCGCTTCAAGACGGTGGTGCAGAACTACCAGACCACGCGGCATATCGAGGAGGCGCTGGAGCGTCTCACCGAAGCCTATTATGCCATGGGTGTCGTTGACGAAGCACAGACGGCCGCCGCCGTGCTCGGTCATAATTATCCTGACAGCCGTTGGTACAAGGATGCCTATAAGCTCCTCAACACCAACGGCCTTGAGCCACGCGAGAACACCCAGTCCTGGATCTCGAAGGCATTCAAGGCCGCGCTGCTCTGACGGGACGCCATGCTTCAGACGCTCGCAATCCGCGACATCGTTTTGATCGAGCGGCTTGAGATCGCCTTCACGGACGGTCTGACGGTGCTGACCGGTGAAACCGGCGCCGGTAAATCGATCCTGCTCGATGCGCTGTCGCTCGCCCTCGGCGGGCGTGGCGACGCAGGGCTCGTCCGGCATGGCGCCGATCAGGGGCAGGTCACCGCCGTCTTCGATCTCGCCGTCGGCCATCCGGCCCGCACCCTCCTCATCGAGAACGACCTCGACGATGACGGCGACGTCATCGTCCGCCGCGTCCAGACCGCCGACGGCCGCACCCGCGCCTTCGTTAACGATCGCGCCGTCTCCGCCAACCTATTGCGGCAGCTCGGCGCCGCCCTGGTCGAGATCCACGGCCAGCATGACGACCGCGCCTTGGTCGACCCCGCCATCCATCGCGGCCTGATCGACGCCTTCGGCGGCCTTGAAGTCGACGTCAAGGCCGTCGCCATCGCCCACCGCGCCTGGCGCGACGCCGAGAAGGCGCTGGCCGATCTCGAACGCCGCATCGCCGACGCGCGCCGGGAGGGCGACTACCTGCGCGCCTCCGTCGAAGAACTGCAGAAGCTCGCCCCGGAGCCCGGCGAAGAGACGTCGCTTGCCGAACGCCGTCAGGAGATGATGCGGTCCGAGAAGGTCGCCGTCGACCTGCGCGAAGCCTACGACCATCTCAACGGCTCGGGCTCGCCGGTACCGGAACTCTCCGGCCTGTTACGCCGCTTGGAACGCAAGGGCGAAGTGGCGGCGCTGGCCGGCCCGGCTCTGCAATCGATCTCCACCGCCCTCGACGCGTTGGAAGACGCCCGCTCCGTCTTCGAGGCGGCCCTCCGCGCTGCCGACTTCGATCCGGCCGAACTCGAGCGCACCGAGGAGCGCCTGTTCGCCATCCGCGCCGCCGCCCGCAAATATTCGGTGCTACCCGACGAGTTGGGCGCCCTCTCCGCCCGCATGGCGTCCGATCTCGCCGATCTCGACGCCGGCGAGGACCGGCTCAACGCGCTCGCCCAATCGGCCGGCACGGCGCGGGCCGACTACGACCGCCTCGCGGCCAAGCTCTCCGCCGCCCGCGAGAAGACCGCCCGCCAGTTGGAAGACGCCGTCGCCGCCGAACTGCCGTCCTTGAAGCTCGAACGCGCCCGCTTCATCGTCAACCAACTCGCCGATCCCGAAACGCGCACCGCCGACGGCATCGACACGCTGGAATTCTGGGTGCAGACCAACCCCGGCACCCGGCCAGGACCGATGATGAAGGTGGCCTCCGGCGGCGAACTCAGCCGCTTCCTGCTGGCTCTCAAGGTGTCGCTCGCCGACAAGGGATCTGCCTCGACGCTTGTTTTCGACGAGATCGACACCGGCGTCGGCGGTGCTGTGGCCGAAGCCATCGGCACCCGCCTTGCCCGTCTTGCCCGCAAGGTGCAGGTGCTCTCGGTCACCCACGCGCCGCAGGTCGCCGCCCGTGCCGACCACCATTTCCTGATTGCCAAGGACAGCGTCGACAACGGCGCCCGCGTCGCCACCTCGGTGTCGCAGCTTCCCGCCGGCCACCGCCGCGAGGAGATCGCCCGCATGCTGGCCGGCAGCCACATCACCGAAGAAGCCCGCGCCGCCGCCGAGCGGCTGCTCAGGGGGCACTGAGCGGGGCGCGCCAGATACTCAGTCCGCCCGATCGAGCGAACAGCGCGATCCTACGAGAACGCCCCTCTGCCAGGAAAGGCCGCTACACGCAATCGCGGCCAAGAGCGGAATTTGTTGCCGGCCACCTGGAACATTTTTCCGATGCGGCAACGATGCCCCAGCGCACGGCTGCGCAAATGGTTGTTTGGAAACTGGTTTCTCAACCACTCGTTGGCCTGATGATTGCTTATAGGTGTAATGAGTATGCCAGCTATATAAGGATCCAACATGACCACGATTGACTCGTCTATCTATACCATGTCCGCAAACCGCTATGCGGTTATGAAAGGGCCGGACTCCCTTCCTGATTTTGCCGATCAAGTAAAGCAGGAGGCGACTTCAACGACGAAACCCGAGTCCGACAAATTGCCAAGTATGTTAGCCGAGTTGGAGGAGCTTGATAAACATCAGTTGAGCATGTCTATTAGCGAATATCTTTCGGCTAGCTTTGCAATAAAGGATCGTATTTCCACCGAAAGGTTAAGCGCAGGCGAAGACTTAGATGTGATTGGGGTCCGTTTTGAAGGCCGCACCTACAAGCTTGCGGGCAAAGTTTTTGGTCCTGGTTTTTTAAAACTTGTCAAAACTCCCTATAACGACAGAATTCAGTTCGTAAATCCTGAATCCACAACGCGTATAGATCAGGAACATCCAGCGAAAATAGATACTCAAATCTAGAACAGTTTGGCACAGCTAACAAGGAGAACAACCGCCTTAACGTGCCCCTATGAGATCGCATGCAAGAGTGAATGCTGGAGGCGACCAATTTCCTCCAGCATTCTGTCATCTAGCTATTCCTATTCATACCGTCAAAAGCGCTGTCAGATCGAAGGACGGACCTGCACCATCCGCAGTGACCAGATTTTCGACGACATAATGCTCGCCTAGGAAGAAGTTCTGTATAATGACAGCATTATCAACATTATGGTCATTCGAATAATCTGCCCACGAAAAGAACCAGAGGTCATTACCGTTCTGTTGATAGCCAAGATCGTCAGCGGTGTAGCTAACGATCAGAACGTCGCCGGTATCATACGTGGCATCGGTGCGCGCTGCGCCGGCATCTGTCACACCATCGTTGATGTAGTCGAAGCCTTGGCCGTTGTATTGGTACTGGTCATTCCCAGAACCGCCCCAAAGTCGATCACTTCCAGCTCCTCCATCTATAATGTCAGTGCCGGCGTCGCCGAAGAACTGATCGTTTCCGGCTTGCCCGAACATGTGGTCGATACCGCCGCCACCGACAAGGACATCATTGCCTCCACCGCCATACAAGTCGTCGTTGCCCTCCCCTCCATCGAGCCAATCGTTGGCGTCCTCACCATAGAGATGGTCCTCTCCGATATCTCCGTAAAGCGCGTCATTGCCAATGCCTCCATACATGAGGTCATCACCGGATCCGCCGTCCAGATAATCGTGACCAGCGTTTCCTTGGAGAGCATCGTCGCCGCTTCCGCCATAGATCGCGTCGTTGTAGACGCTGCCGTAGATCGTGTCGTTGCCTTCGAGGCCGTTCAGGATCAGCCACTGCATGTCTGGAGTATATTCTGGCGGCGGCGGCGTATTGTAGGCGCTATAGTCCAGAGTATCATTGCCGTTTGTACCGTTGAAGGTAGGCATTCTTTATCTCCTTCGGCTACCGGCGAACCATTCGCCGGTCTGGGGCGGGCGCGGCAGCTTGGCTTGCTAACCTTGGGCTGCCGCGCCCGTTTCTATTCGGCAGAGAGACGGAACCGTCTCATTCCTCCCGGAAAGCGCGCTCCGCGTGGTCGCGGATGGGTTTCAGAAGATAGGAGGCGACGGTGCGGTTGCCCGTCGTGATGAAGGCTTCCACCGGCATTCCTGGGACCAGCGATAGCCCCACGGGAAGTCGCGCGATTTCCTCGTCTGGGACGGACACCCCGACCCGATAGAAGCTGGCGCCGGTCGTCTTGTCCGTCTCGAGGTCCGCCGAGACACGGATCACCGATCCGGCCAGTTCGGGCGTCGTGTTGCGGCTAAACGCCGTCAGGCGAAGCGTTGCCGGCTGGCCAATGGAGATCTGGTCGACGTCTTGCGGCGATATACGTGCGTCGACCGTCAGATCGTTTCTCCCCGGCACAATCTCCATCATTGTCTCGGCCGCCGAGACCACTCCTCCAACCGTATGGACAGCGAGCAGATGCACGGTGCCTGCGACAGGTGCACGGACTTCTGAGTGCTTCAATCGGTCGCGAGCGGTCACCTCGTCCTCGGCCAGTGTGGCAAGCTGGTTGGTGACATCCCGAAGCTCGGTCGCGACTTCGGTCCGAAGATCCTGGTCCACCTGAACCAGCTGCAAGCCGATTTCAGCTATCTTGCCGCGCGCTGCCGCCGCCGTCGCTATGAGCTGCCCCCGCTCGCCCTCCAGCCGCGTGGCGCTCCGATCGAGAGCGTTGACTTGACTGAGCGATGTCAGTCCCTTCGCGAACAAGCTGCGTTGGCCGGCCAGTTCTCTGGCAATAAGTTCGATTTCCTTCGTTTTCGCCTGCTGCTGGATCTCTATGCCGGCGATCTGCTCGCGGAGTTGCTGAATTTGTTCCCGAAGGCGGGCTTTCTGGCTGTTACGCGATGCCCGGCGATCCTCGAACAGACGGCGCTCGCTCGCCAGGACAACGCCAGCATCTTCACCTTGCAGGCGATCCGATAACGCATCTGGAGAAGATATGTCCGGTCGGTCATCTCTCTCGGCTTCGAGGCGGCCTTGGCGGGCAAGAAGCTGGCGGATGTTCTTTTCGACGGCCGACAGGCTGGCCCGGATACTGGTGTCATCCATCCGAACCACGACGTCACCCGCCAGAACCTGCTGCCCTTCGCGGACCGGCAGCTCATCAATGATGCCACCCTCGAGATGTTGCACTTTCTTGGCATTCCCCTCGATGACAAGAACACCGGCCGCGACGACAGCGCCGGACAGCTCTGTGGTGGCGGCCCAACCACCAATGCCGCCGATCAGAATCAGAACGCTCACCGCTCCGGCTAGGAGATTGCGGCGGAGCGATCTGAGAAGGTGAGGCCGTTTGTCAGAGCCCATCGGTCCCACCTCCTTCGCCGTCGATGACGGCGAGCGCCGGTGTCAATGAGACCCTCATTGGGCGAGGACGCACAGGGTTCTGTTGTTGGAGTGATTTTAGAACCTCGTCGCGAGGCCCGAACGCTTTGGCGCTCCCTCCCTCCATAACCAGCAGCCTGTCGAGTAGGGACAGGACGCTATTTCGATGCGCGACAATAATCGCAACGCCGCCGCGTGCTTTGATGCCGGCGATCGCGCCAGCCAAGGCTCGATCGCCCTCCACGTCCAGGTTGGCGTTTGGCTCATCGAGAACAACCAGGAACGGATCGCCATAGAGCGCACGGGCAAGGGCGATGCGCTGACGTTGACCCGCCGACAGACTATGGCCACCATCGCCCACCTCGGTGTCATAGCCGTCCGGCAGAGAGACGATCATATCGTGGACACCAGCCGCCTGCGCGGCCGCGATAATGGCATCAGCGGCAGCTCCTCGATCGAGGCGCGCGATATTCTCTGCGATCGTGCCGGGAAATAAATCAGAGCTTTGCGGCATGTAGCCGATATGGCGACCTCGTTCGGGCGAAGACCAGTGATCGAGCGAGGCACCGTCGAGGCAAACGCGCCCTCTCAGAACCGGCCAGACGCCGGTTATGGCTCGAACTAAGGAGGATTTGCCCGACGCGCTCGGGCCGATGATACCGATCGCCATACCTGCCTCGGCGCGGAAGCTAATGTTCTGCACCGTCATGCGTTGCCGCTCGCCGGGAGGCGCGACGAACACCCCTTCGACACGTAGGGAACGCTTTGGCGCTGGGAGTTTAGTCCTTTCCTCTTCCTGGCGAAAAACCAGGAAGAGCGATTGAAGGCGTTTCCAGGCATCGCGCGCCGCTTTCATACCGCGCCAATTGGCGATGACCTGCTCGACCGGCTGCAGTGCCCTAGCAACGATGATTGATGCAGCAACGATCGTACCGCCGGTCAGATCGCCCTGCAGAACAAGCCACGCCCCCAACGCCAAAGAGGCCGATTGCACCGCGAGCCGAATGCCACGCGACATCCCGGTAAACAGGCCCGTGACGTCTCCGCTGCTGAGCTGCAGCTCTACGACTCGTCCATGTGCCTCTTGCCAGCGTTCTTGAACCCTGGATGACAGCCCCATGGCTGCAATCGCTTCCGCATTCCGGTGCGCTGCCTCACCAAGCAGGTTCCGGGCTGAGACCGCGTCCGAAATCAACCTTGCCTTCCGACGGCCCTGCAATTCCGTAGCAAGCGTGAGAGCGAGGAGGAGAATCATCGTCGCGGCAGCCAGCCAGCCGATCGTAGGATGCAGAAAGAAGCATATCGCCAGATAGACCGGCATCCACGGAAGATCGAACAAGGCCATCGGACCGGGGCCAGCCAGGAATAATCTAATCTGGTCCGCCTCCTGTGCCGGACGAAGAACATCGCCTGTCATTCGAGTGCGTAAAGAAGCTCCAGAAATGGTGGCGATGACCCGATCAGAGATTTCGGCATCAAGGAGACCGGCAATCCGGCTCATGACCCTTCCGCGCAGGATGTCCAAAACTGCGAAGAAGACATAGATCCCCAGCACTAATGCCAGCAGCGCCACCAAAGTCGGGACACTGCGGCTCGGAATGACGCGATCATAGATTTCAAGCATGAACAGGGGCGCGGCCAAACCGAGGATATTAATAACGCCCGAGACGAGACCGCCGGAGATCATGCCAACTGCAAATGGTCTGCCTATCCTTTCGGAGTTAGGCTCATTGACACCGGTTGCATGCATTCCGTTCTCCCGGAAAATGCACCCAAAGGATGCATACACACAACCTAACGATGGCCTTGAATATCCGCAATATATACGAGGTGGTGTATTTTTGTCGTAACGGTTTGAAACAATTCAGATTTATATGTCTGCAGAAATTTCTGGAAATCCTTCAGACAAGAGGCGCGAAAAGATTGACGTAGAAGTTTATGTATGCCGCTGTTGCGGCGACAACGAGCGAACTCCTTTTGATAAAGCCATGAACCAAAGCGATGGCGACAGTTTCCGCTCTTGATGCTGCTCCCAGCCGACGCTGCGATCGGCGAAGATGCATCCTAACGGTATGGATCGAGAGCTTGAGCATGACGGCGATAGCTGCTGTGTCATGACCATCCGCGAATAACTGAAGGCAGTTTCGCTCTTGGCGGCTGAGAGGTCCGGCTTCAGCAACGACTCGCACGACAAGACTCATCACACGCTCGTGGAGATAGCGTCCGATAACGATAAGTTCCGGCACACAACGACGACTAAATATGCGCCATCGCTCAAAATCGGATACACGGGAGGTAGCTGTAAAAATCGCCCGGTCTCCTTGCGCACCGTTGATCGGAATCCCTACGCCGTTCGAGCCGACATTGAAGCGGCGCAGCTCCGAGAAGTAGAAGCGGGAATCTTTGGTGCTGTCGATCAGAGAACCCCAGTCTATAGGAAGCACGGTTCTTTGACTGGCCAATACCACCGGATCGATTCTGACGAGCTCGTGTTGCTGGTAATGCGAGACCCAGGCTATATTCGCAGTTGATAGGATCGGAAGATTTGCTCGGTCTAGGTTGTCAATGTGAAGAGCGTGATAGATAAGGTGGGCCGCGCAATAAATCTCTCTTATTTCAAGTAGAGAGCCTTGAAGATCGGCGATAGAACTAGACGAACCAACAAGATCAATCGCCCGATCGAGCCGCTCCTCATCTGGCTGCATTGCCATTTTCTAACCGATCAAAAAAGTGAATTGCGGCCTTCTCTACATCAAATTAAAGGTGACGGCGAAATATTACAACCAAAGGGTTTGAGCTTTTCCCCAGACTTGGTGCGCCAAGACGTCGACACAAGGGGACACACGGTAACGCTTAACCCATCCTATTCATCGGGTTTGTCTTTTGGTGATCCTGTGGGTATCGGACATGCTCGTTCGTTGCGCAGGAGTGCGCGGTGTTTTCGGGACTTGATGGGACGCGTTCGGGTTGGAGGTCCGGGTTCGACGGGGGCGTCTGTCTGCCCCACTTTTCACGATGGAGCCAATGCGGGGCTCGGCTTGAAGACATTGGCGAGGCCGATGAACAAGTGGGCCTCGGGGCATCCGGCGGCGAAGGCGAGGCGGATGCGGGTGGCCTGTTCCCGGACGCGCACGGGCGGCTTTCAGGAGGCGCAGCCGGATGGTGGCGAACTCGGCCTTGGCGAGATCGCGTGAGGACGGAATAGCCTCGCGCAGGGTCTGGATCAGCCAGTAGGCGGCGGTGTGAAGCACGAGGCGGACCTGATCGCCGCCGGCCATTCCGTCCTCGGTCTCAGCCAGTCGGAGAAAGGGGCGGCCGCGGTCAGAGCCGCCGGCGCCAACATCCTGCAGGGCTCGCTTGAAGAGCTCGACAGTCCCACCGACTCCCCTAGCTGACGGATGGATACGGCGGCGTATCCGCGTGCTTGCCGCCTTCCTCGGCCAATGCAATAAATTGATTCTGAACATCCTGCTCGGAGTCGCGCCATGCCTTCGCCCGCCACCGCTCTCATCGTCGTCGACGTTCAGAATGATTTCTGCCCCGGCGGCGCGCTGGCGGTGGGAGGCGGCCATGCCATTGTGCCGGTGATCAACGCACTGGTGCCGCGCTATGAGCAGGTGGTGGTCACCCAGGACTGGCATCCCAAGGGGCACGCGTCCTTCGCCTCCGCCCACCACGGCCGTGAACCCTTCGAAACCCTCGACATGCCCTATGGCACGCAGGTGTTGTGGCCGGACCACTGCGTGCAAGGCACGTCCGGCGCCGAGTTGCACCCCGATCTTCAGGTCACCCCCGCCCAGCTCGTCATCCGCAAGGGCTGGCACCAGGGTGTCGACAGCTATTCCGCCTTTCGCGAAGCCGACCGCAAGACGCTGACCGGTCTCGCCGGTTACCTCCGGGAACGCGGCGTCGAGGAGGTGCACGTCGTTGGTCTCGCCACCGATTATTGCGTCGCTTGGACCGCTCTCGACGCCGCCGGCGCCGGTTTCAAAGCGACGGTGATCGAGGATGCCTGCCGGGCCATCGACCTCTCCGGCTCGCTCACGCGCGCCTGGGCAGACATGAAACTGGCTGGTGTTATCAGGACCACCAGCGACCGGATCCTTTAGGATTGTTGCGGCGGCGTCCGACTGATTTTGCGGACATTGCGATTTTCGGGTGGACGGCCTTCGCAAATTAGGTCATAAGAGCTGACCTAATAAAGGTCAGTAATATTGACCTAAGGAAAGCTGGATATGACAACACCCCTTTCGGACTTCCGGGCCGGCTTGGTCGCGGTGTTTCCGACCATCGCCGCCGCCGTGCCCTTTGCCCTCATCCTCGGCCAGCAGGCGACAGCCAAGGGACTGACACCGGCCGAGATGCTGGCCATGTCGTCGATCGTGTTCGCCGGCTCCTCGCAACTGATCGCCGTCGGCCTGTGGAGCACGCCAGCACCCGTTGCCGCGTTGGCGCTGATGGCGCTGCTCGTCAATCTCCGCCATACGCTGATGGGGGCCTCGCTGTCGAGCAAAGTCGCCCATTTCGGCCGCCTGCGCTACTTGGCGGCCTTTCTGATGACCGACGAGAGCTGGGCGCTCAGCGAACGCCGCGCCGTCGACAAGCCGATCAGCCGCACCTTCTACTTCACCGTTGCGTTGACGCTGTTCGTCTGCTGGCAGATCGCCTCGGTGCTCGGCGCGCTATTCGGCGCCTATCTGGAGCACCCAGAAACCTATGGCCTCGACTTCACCTTCCCGGCCATCTTCATTGCCCTGGCCCTCGGCTTCTGGAAGGGCGCCCGTCGCACCGGCCCGGTGCTGGCGGCCAGCGCCGTCGTGGCGGTCGCCGTCCACGCCACGGTGCCCGGCGCCTGGTACGTGATCGCCGGCGCGCTCGCCGGCATCACCGCCGCCGTCGTCACCGCCCCGCGCGAAGCGTCGGACACTGCCGAGGAGACGACGCCGTGACCATCGATCCCGTCAATTTCGCCGCCATCCTGGCGATGGGCGTCCTTACTTATTTCACGCGCATCCTCGGCTTCCTGATCGCCGATCGACTGCCGAAATCCGGCCCGGTGCGCGTCGCGCTCGACGCGCTGCCGCCCGCCGTGCTGGTCGCCGTGGTCGCGCCGATCGTCATGGCCGGCCCCATCGAGGCGATCGCCGGCCTGGCGGTGCTGGTTCTGGCGCTGCGGCTGCCGTTGATGGCTACCGTCATTGTTGGCGTCGCCGTCGCCGCGCTGCTGCGGCTGGCCTTCAGCTAACCGGTCTCTCGACATTTCAAAAAAGCAGCGGGCCCGCGAAGTTGCCTTCGCGGGCCCGTCTTTTCATTGGAGCGGCTGGATCACTTGCGGCGCAGGAAGGCCGGGATCTCCATGTCGTCATCGGTAGCGCGCGGCGCCGGCTGCGGCGCCATGCGACCCTGCAGGTCGAGACGACCGGCAGCACCCTGGGCCGGCGCGGCGGCCGGACGCTTGACGAACTCGCTCGCCGCCGACGGACGCACAGCCGGCTGCGGGGCGGCGGCGCGCGGCGCTTCGACGTGCACCTCTTCCTCGCGACGGCCGAGACCGACGGTGGCAAGGCGGCGGAGAAGGCCGAGCGGACGGCGATCGCCTTCATGGTCTTCCGGATGCACCTGAACCGAAGCAGCGGCCTGACGCTGGGCGATCGGCGGGAACTCCTCGATCGACGGGACGCGGCTGCGCTGAACGGCGGCCGACGGACGCTCGGCGACCGGCGGCACATAAGGCTGCTGCACGGGCGCCGGCTCGGCGACGCGCATCTGCTGCGGCTGGGCAGCCGGAGCGGGGGCGTCGTAGTGGTTCATCGCCGGCTCGTAGGGCTCGATCGACACGCGCGGGTCATGCGGCGTCGTGACAGAGCGCATCGGCTCCGGCTCGATGGCTGCCTCGGGCAACGCCAGCGCCGCTTCGAAGGCTTCGAGAGAGGCGACCTGCGAGGCAGCGGCGGCGGCCTGGGTGTAGTTCGGAACCGGCGCGGGCGCAGGGGCGATCGACGCGGCCGGAACGGCCTCGCGGATCACCGCCGGGCGCACGGCCGGCTGGCTAAAAGGCTGCCGCACCTCCTGTGCCGCGACAGCGGCGGCAGCGGAGGTGGTCACCTGGGCCGGCCGGGGCGCGGCACGGCCGATGGCGTCGGCGCTGTTGTTACGGACGACCGATTCCTGACGAACCAGTTCCGGTTCGATGCCGGTGGCCACCACCGACACGCGGATCATGCCTTCCATGCTGTCGTCGAAGGTGGCGCCGAGGATGATGGATCGAGCGGACGTCGGCGAAGTCGAGGTTGATCAGGCCTTCCTTGACCATCAGGTCGGTGATGCAGGCAACGCCCGAGTAGAGCACCTGGTCGGCCATCGCGAAGGCGTCGGCGAAGGTGGTCCGCTCGTTGGCGATGCGGAACAGGTTCTGGTTGGGAATGCAGATCAGCGTATCGACCGAATTCTGCAGTTCCTGGATGCCGGCGTCGGCGATCTTCATGCGCCGGGCGCCTTCGAACTGGAAGGGCTTGGTGGTGACGCCGACGGTGAGGATGCCGTGCTCGCGGGCAGCGCGGGCGATCACCGGCGCCGCGCCGGTGCCTGTACCGCCGCCCATGCCGCAGGTGATGAACACCATGTGGCTGCCGGCGAGATGATCGTTGATCTCGTCGATCACTTCCTCGGCGGCCGCGCGGCCGACTTCCGGCTGCGAGCCCGCACCGAGGCCCTCGGTCACCGCAACGCCCATCTGAATGATGCGTTCGGCCCGCGAGGAAGCCAAGGCCTGCGCATCCGTGTTCGCCACGACGAACTCGACGCCCTGCAGGCCGGACTGGATCATATTGTTGACGGCGTTGCCGCCGGCACCGCCGACGCCGAAGACGGTGATCCTCGGCTTGAGCTCCGTGAGGTCGGGCATCTTTAGGTTAATCGTCATGGTTGCCTCGTTATTCTGCAAGCGGCTCTCGCCGATACGTCCTCTGTCCTAGATCAGCGGCCGCCGCTGCAACCGCACGTTCCTTTTACGCCTGTTACGCACCGACCCGTCCGTTGCCGGACGGATCAGAAACTCTCTCTGAACCACGCCCCCATGCGGGAGACGAAACCGCCGTTGGCAACCAGTGCCATCGATTTCCGGCGGCCGGAAAACTGTTCGATCTGCGCCACCTGCGGGTAGATCATCAGCCCCACCGCCGTGGCGAAGGCCGAGCCGCGCGCTGCTTCCGGCAAGCCGGCGACACCGACCGGCCGACCGAGCCGGACGTTGCGGCCAAGCACCTTGCGGGCCAATTCCGGCAGGCCGGTGAGTTGGCTGGCGCCACCGGTCAAAACGACGCGCCGACCGACGCGGCCGGCGAATCCCGAAGCATGCAACCGATCGCGCACCACCTCAAGAGTCTCTTCGACGCGTGGACGAATGATTTCGACAAGTTGGGCACGCGTCACCTGATGGGCGACGTCGTCATCCCCCACCGGCTCGACGGTGACCATGTCGCGCTCGTCGCTGTCGGTGGCGATCACCGAGCCGTAGAGCGCCTTGATGCGCTCGGCATCGACGAGGCGGGCCGACAGCGCCCGGGCGAGATCCATGGTGACGTGATGGCCGCCAAGACCGAAAGCGTCGACATGGACGCACTGCCCGTCGGCGAACACGGAAATCTTGGTGGTGCCGCCGCCGATATCGACGCAGGCGACGCCCATCTGCGTCTCGTCGTCGACCAGCGTCGACAGGCCGGAGGCGTAAGGCGTCGCCACCATGGTCTCGACTTCGAGATGCGCCCGGTTGACGGAGATCTCGAGGTTCCTGAGCGGCACGGCATCGGCCGACACCAGATGCGTGTCGACGGACAGCGACGAGCCGATCATGCCGCGCGGATCGCGGATGCCGCGGTTGTTATCGAGCGCATAGCCGATCGGCAGCGCGTGAACGATGGTGCGCCCGTCCTTGACCTTGTAGGAGGCGCCGATCTCCAGCACTCGCTGGATGTCGTTCTCCGACACTTCCGAGCCGGAAAGGTCGTATTTGACCGAGAAGGTCTCCGAGCCGAGGCGGCCGCAGGAGAGCGAGACGATCAGGGATTCGACGGTCAGCCCGGCCATGCGCTCGGCCGCGTCGACGGCGAGGCGGATGGCTTTCTCCGCCTGATCGAGATCGACCACGGCGCCGGCCTTGATGCCGCGCGAGCGCTGGTAGCCGAAGCCGAGCACCTCGATGAGGTGGGTACGGCCGGGTAGAATGTCGCCGAGCGGGCGCGGCGTCAGGCGGGCGATGACGCAGCAGATCTTGGAGGTGCCGACGTCGAGCACCGACACGATGACCGGCCGCTTGGGCGGCAGCGGCCGCATGCGCTGAACGCGGGCGTCTGAGGCGTGGGTCATGCGCCCTGCTCCCGCTTCTTGAGGGCCTTGT
>JAGSYV010000105.1 GCA_018262505.1 Pseudomonadota bacterium | reverse complement strand
ACGTCGACCGCGAAGAGAAGCGAGTGTCCCACGGAGCGAATGACACCGGTGATGAGATCAGAAGGAGCAGCTTGACTTCAAACACCCCAATCAGAGAAGAGCTCCAAGTCTTTACCCATCCTCCTATTGGGGCGGATCATCCAGGGACGAGGTCAGCGACTTGAAGCGCCGGAGCACGTCGCCGGCGTAGGGATTGGCGGCGAGGATGGCGCGGCGCACTTCCGGGGCGTCGTTGCGGACCATATCGACGGCGGACATCATCAGCTCGAAGCTCTTCGTGGTGAGGCGCGTCGGGTGGAGATCCATCTTCGTGAGCAGGCTTGCCACCAGATGCGTCAGGCCCTGCACTTCGGCGGCGTCGCGGTCGTGCTGTTCGGGCGTGGTGACGATGACGTCGAGGCCGAGCCGCCGGCAGAAGGCCGCGACGCGGGCGTGGCGGCCGCGAACGGGGCAGATGGCGATCCGCGCGCCCCGGATGCCCTGACGGGCGCTCATCGGTCCGAGCAGGGGGTGGGTGGCAACGATCTCCACGTGGTCGGGCAATATCTCCCGCATGATCGTGACAGGCTCGACCTTGACGCTGCCGACGTCGAGCACCAACGCGTCGGGCTTCAGGAGCGGCGCGAGACGGGCCGCCACGCCGCGCATCTCACTGACCGGCACCGCCAGGATGACAATCGGGCAGGCGGCGGCGACCTCGAAGGAGACGATCGTCGCGCCAAGCGCGTCGGCCCGGGCGGCGTCCGGTGCGATGTCGAAGGCCAGAACGGGAAAATAGGCGCGGAGATGCTTGGCGATCAGTTGCCCGAAGGCGCCAAAGCCAATCAGGCCCACCGGCCTATCGGATCGTCTCTTGGGAGCGTCTGACATGACATCCTCTCACTGGCTAGCCCGCCAGGGGTGGGTGTCCGTCCACATCAACCGCTGGTCAGGCCGCGGTTGAAAAAAGCAAATGATGCCCTCGCCGCTATGTCAGCAGCGCGTAATAGAGTCCAGAAAGAGACTGGCCTGAAAGGGGCTTGGTCATCATCATGGCTGTCCGATAGCAACCGGCCCGCGCCAAGTCAATGCGGCGGGGACGGTGCTCCGCTCACCTTTCCGCGACCATGGCCGGTGCGACGTTGCTGTCGGCTTTGCCGTTGACGCCGGCGATGTGGCCGGTCGAGGTGACGGGTTCCTTTGTTGTACATGTATATCGCTATACCCGCGCTTGGACCTTGACCCGCACGTTGTAGGAGGTGCAATCAGAGGTACATGGGGAGGCAAGCATGTTCAGTTGGTTGAGGCTTGGGGGAGTGACTTTGGTTGCGGGCGTGTTGGCCGGGTGTTCCACCTTCGCTGATATTGAGGCCGGCTTGGCGGATCTGCGGGGCAAGCCTATCGATGCAGCTGTCTATCAGCTCGGCTATCCGACCAACAAGATAACGATTTCCGGAGAGAATGTTTACACGTGGTCCAATCAGAACTCTGGATCTTATACCATGCCTCAAAATAATATCGGATATGGTTATGCGGGGACAATTCCATTTAGCTATAACTACACGACATATCAAACGCAGAGCTATGATTATTATTGCATTATAACCATTGTGACTGACGAGAAAGATGTAATTATCAAGGCGGGTTACGAGGGGAACATTGGTGGTTGCACTCGCTACAGCCGACGCCTTGCTCCCAAAGGTTGATTTTCAAGGGCTGAAACGACGGCCATGAGCAGGCCGTTTTGGGGAAGCTCTCACTTCCAGCTCTCCCTGTATCGTCCGAATGCTTCGTTTTGCTTGTTGCTGCGCGCATAAGACCTTGGGCAAAGCGCGATTGATGCACCTGTAGGGGCTTCACCTTTCCGCCACCATGGCCGGGGCGACGTTGCTGCCGGCGAGGAACTGCTGGAAGGCGGCTTCCGAGCCGTTGAAGACGTTGCGGTCGGCCTTGCCGGCGATGCCGGCGACGCGGCCGGTCGAGGTGTATTGCCAGAAGTGCCAGGGCCGGCTGCCGTATCGCTCATGCGGTTCGGCGGCGGTGGAGCGCACCCACAGCGGGTAGTTGGAGAAGGCGCCGTCAGCCAGCCGGTCCTCAAAGAAATCGATGGTGGTGTAGATCACCGGCCGCTTGCCGTAATAGGCTTCGACGGTGTCGAGGAAGGCCTGCATGTCGGCATGCAGTTGCGCGGCCGGCGGCCGCTTGGTGCAGGTGGGCGAGGTCGGCGTCCACTCGATGTCGAGCACCGGCGGCAGGGCGCTCTGATCGCGCGGCACGTTCTGGATATACCAGGCGGCCTGCTCGGCGCCGGAGCGGCAGTGGTACCAGAAGTGATAGGCGCCGCGCAGCACGCCGGCCTCTGCCGCGCCGACGTAGTTGTCGGCAAAGCGCTGGTCCACCCGGTCGCCGCCCTCGGTGGCCTTGATATAGGCGAAGCGGATGTTGTCGCCCTTCACCGCGTTCCAGTTCACCGCCTCCTGGAAATAGGACACGTCGATGCCCTCGACGGCGGTCTTGGACGGCTGGCGGATCTCGAAATCGGCGCCCTTGCGGGTGGCGGTGCGCACCGGCGCGTCATCCATGCTGAGCGCCGAACAGCCGACGAGCAGGGCCGAGAGCGCCAGAACAGCCGAGCGGAAAGCAAACGAGCGGGACTTCACCATCAACGAGCCTCATGCGTGGGATCCGACGCAGCCCTGCGTCATCCCTCGCCCCATCATCCCAACACATGGATAAGGATTTGTTAACCACGACGAGTGGGGGTGGCCATTCCAATCATCCCCTGTAGCGCAGCGCCTCGGCCAGGACGCGCAGGGCTGGGGAGGCCTGGCGGCGGCTCGGGTAGTAGAAGTGGTAGCCGGGGAACGGCGTGCACCAGTCGTCCAGTACCTGCACGAGGCGGCCGGCGTCGATCAGGGCGCGGGCGGTGTCTTCCATGACGAAGGCGAGGCCGAAGCCGTCGAGCGCCGCTTGTAGACGCTGCGGCGATGAGTTGAACACCAGTTGTCCCTCGACGCGCACCTTCAGCTCCCGACCGTTCTTTTCGAACTCCCAGGCGTAAAGGCCGCCGTAGGTGGGCAGGCGGGTGTTGATGCAGCGGTGGGCGACGAGGTCGTGCGGCGTCGTCGGCGCCGGGTGGCTGGCGAAATAGGCGGGCGCTCCGACGACGATGAGGCGCAATTCCGGCCCGATGCGCACGGCGATCATGTCTTTGGCGAGGTGTTCGCCGAGGCGGATGCCGGCGTCGTAGCGCTCGGTGACGATGTCGGTCAGGCCATAGTCGATGATCACCTCGACGGTGATGTCGGGATAGGCGGGCAAGACTTCCCTCAACTTCGGCCACAGGATGCTGGTCGCCGCGTGTTCGCCGGTGGTGATGCGGATGGTGCCGGCCGGCTTGCCGCTGAGGGCGGTGACGGCGGCGATTTCGCTATCGATCTCGTCGAGCCGCGGGCCGATGGAGTTGAGCAGCCGCTCGCCGGCCTCGGTGGGTGCCACGGCGCGGGTGGTGCGGGTCAGAAGGCGGATGCCGAGCCGCTCCTCAAGGCCGCGAATGGTGTGGCTCAGCGCCGATTGCGACACGCCGAGCTGGGCGGCGGCGCGGGTGAAGCTGCGTTCGCGGGCAACGGCGAGAAAGGCGACGAGGTCGGAGAGGATCGGCTGGCGCGGCATTCATGAGGTCTCCTCATGTGTCTATGCACTTTTCGCTGGAAACCGGCAAGCAAGAGGGTGGCTTTCGACTGGCTGCAAAGCCATTTTTTGCTTGTTTTGCAATGATCCATTCATGAGCCATATTCATGACAGCATGCCGTCTGCCAGGACTAATCGCCCGTCACGATGACTGATAGGGTCCCCTCGTTCACCCGGAAGCCGCCCGTCGCCGCTTCCGGCGATGCGGCGTTTTCCGCGGCGTCCACCATTTTCGGAGATACCATGCCTCTCAACGTGCTCGGCTACGCCGCTCGCTCGGCGACAACGCCTCTCGTCCCCTTCAGCTTCGAGCGCCGCGATCCGCGCCCCGACGATGTGACGCTTGAAGTGCTCTACTGCGGCGTCTGCCATTCCGACCTGCACACGGCCCGCAATGACTGGGGCTACTCCAGCTATCCGGTGGTGCCGGGCCACGAGATCATCGGCCGCGTCACGGCGGTGGGCAGCGATGTCACCGGGTTCAAGGTCGGCGACACCGTTGGCGTCGGCTGCATGGTGGATAGCTGCTTTTCCTGCGATCCCTGCGACAGCGGCGAGGAGCAGTATTGCCCGCATTGCGTCTACACCTACGGCCACGTCGACCTGAAGGACGGCCGCGTCACCTATGGCGGCTATTCCGAGCGCATGGTGGTGACCGAGCGTTTCGTGCTGAAGGTGCCCGACGGGCTCGATCTCGCCGGTGCGGCGCCACTCCTTTGCGCCGGCATCACCACCTGGTCGCCGCTCCGCCACCGGAAGGTCGGCCCTGGCTCGAAGGTGGCCGTGGTCGGCCTCGGCGGTCTCGGCCACATGGCGCTGAAGCTCGCCAAGGCGCTGGGCGCCGACGTCACGCTGTTCACCCGCTCGGCCGGCAAGGAAGCCGATGCCCGCCGCCTCGGTGCCGACCACATCGTGCTCTCTACCGACGCGGCGGCGATGGCAGCGGTTGAGGGTCGCTTCGACCTGATCATCGACACGGTGCCCTATGTGCACGACGTCAATCCCTACATCCCGACGCTGGCCGTCTCTGGCACGCTGGTACTGGTGGGTTATCTTGGACCGCTGGAGCCGGCGCTCAACTCGGCGCCGCTGGTGATGCGCCGCAAGGCGGTGGCCGGCTCGCTGATCGGCGGCATCCGCGAGACCCAGGAGATGCTGGATTTCTGCGGCAAGCACGGCATCGTCGCCGATATCGAGACCATCCGCATGGACGAGATCAACGCCGCCTACGAGCGCATGCTGAAGAGCGACGTGAAGTATCGGTTCGTCATCGACATGGCGACGCTCTCCGCCTGACTTGAAACTCACCTGGGGCGGGCAGCTGACCCCAGGCTATGTATCTGTTTCATATATATAATTCTGTCATCCTCCGCGAAGGCGGGGGACCTCGGGCCGAAAGAGGCGAGGGGCCGATATAGGGCGGCTCTTGCCCCCGGGGGCTCGGGTGTTGGAAGGGGTGCCCTATAGTCGCCGTCCACCCCATCCTGCCTGAGGTCCTCTGCCTTCGCAGAGGATGACAGGTAAATCATATATATGAAACAATCGGATAGCTCATCGCTGGGGCTGGGAAAAGTCTCGGCAGGCAGCTGCAGCCCCTTCAGAGACAATCGATGACCAAGGTTCTGATCCTCGGCGCCAACGGTCAGTTGGCCCGCCACACGACCAAGGTTTTCCTCGAAACCACCGAGGCCCGGCTGACGTTGTACCTGCGCCGGGCGGAGCGGCTCGCCAACCCCGATCCGGCGCGCGTTGCCATCGTCGACGGCGACGTGTTCGACCGGGAAAAACTCAAGGCGGCGACGGCCGGGCAGGATGTCGTCTATGCGAACCTCGCCGGCGACATGGCGCGGCAGGCGCGGACGATCATCGACGTCCTGCACGAGACCGGCCTCAAGCGGCTGATCTTCATCAGCTCGATGGGCATCTACGGCGAGGTGCCCGGCGAGCGCTATCGCAGCGTGCTCGACCCCTATCGCGACGCGGCGCTCCTCATCGAAGCGTCCGACCTCGACTACACCATCCTGAGGCCCGGCTGGTTCACCCGCGACCCGGCCATCCGCTACCGGCTGACGCAGAAAGGCGAGCCGTTCAGCGGCCATGACATTTCGCTCAATGGTCTCTCCGACCTGATCGTCAAGCTGGCGACGACACCCGATTTCCACATTCGCGAAAGCCTCGGTGTCAGCGACGCCTGAAAGGAAATCCCCATGCAGATCACCCGCACTGGTACGCGCCCGTCGATGAAAGGTCCGTCGGACTGGTTCACCGGCAGCGTTCGCATCGATCCGCTCTATCCGGTTACCGCGCCGGCTCGGGCGGCCGGCAACACCGTCACCTTCGAGCCGGGCGCCCGCACTGCCTGGCATACGCATCCGCTGGGGCAGGTGCTGATCGTCACCGCCGGCCTCGGCCGCGTTCAGCGCCTTGGTGGACCGGTCGAGGAGATCCATCCCGGCGACGTCGTCTGGTTCGAGCCGGGCGAGAAGCACTGGCACGGCGCTGCGCCGGACACCGCCATGACCCACATCGCCATCCAGGAAGAGCTCGATGGCAAGGCCGTCGACTGGATGGAGCATGTCAGCGACGACCAATATGCAGCCAAGGGCTGACAGGAGATTTCAATGAAAAAGCGTATTCTCGGCAATGGCCTGGAGGTTTCCGCCCTCGGCCTCGGCTGCATGGGCCTCAGCTTCGGCTACGGCCCGGCCACCGATCGCGGCGAGGCGATCAAGCTGATCCGCGCCGCCTACGAGCGCGGCGTCACTTTCTTCGACACCGCCGAAGCCTATGGCCCGTTCATCAACGAGGACGTGCTGGGCGAGGCGGTGGCGCCGTTCCGCGACAACGTGGTGCTCGCCACCAAGTTCGGCTTTCCCGGCGGCGAGACGGCCAAGGGCCTGGACAGCCGGCCGGCCAATATCCGCGCCGTGGCCGAGGCATCGCTGAAGCGCCTCCGCACCGACCGCATCGACCTCTACTATCAGCACCGTGTCGATCCCGCCGTGCCGATGGAGGACGTTGCCGGCACCGTCAAGGAACTGATCGCCGAGGGCAAGGTGAAGCACTTCGGCCTGTCGGAGGCCGGCGTTTCCAGCATCCGCCGGGCGCATGCCGTGCAGCCGGTGACGGCGCTGCAGAGCGAATATTCGCTGTGGTGGCGCGAGCCGGAAGCCGAGATCATCCCGACGCTGGAAGAGCTCGGCATCGGCTTCGTGCCGTTCAGCCCGCTCGGCAAGGGCTTCCTCACCGGCGCCATCGACGACAAGACGAGCTTTGCCAAGGACGACTTCCGCAACGTGGTGCCGCGCTTCTCGCCGGAGGCGCGCAAGGCCAACCAAGCGCTGGTCGATGCCATTGGCGCCATCGCCGAGGGCAAGGGAGCGACCAAGGCGCAGATCGCGCTCGCCTGGCTGCTGGCGCAGAAGCCGTGGATCGTGCCCATTCCCGGCACCACCAGGCTGCATCGCCTCGAGGAAAACCTTGGAGCGGCGGCTGTCGAACTCTCGGCCGACGACCTCCAGACGATCGGCAAGGCGCTCGAGACCATCGCCGTCGAAGGCGCCCGCTATCCGGCGCATCTCCAGGCGCGTGTCGGCAAGTAACGCCGCGCATTCGGCTTTGACATCGCCCATCGCCCCGACCGGCGATGGGGTCAACCTTTTCTGCCTTTCCAAAAATCTCAGGATCACTCCATGCCCGATTTCGGCGCGGCCGAAACCGCCGGCCGGCGCACGCGCGCTGCCGACCTACTCCTGCTCGTGGTGCTCGGCGCGCTGATGGCCTTCGCTTCGATCTCCACCGACACCTATCTGCCAGCCTTCCCGGCCATCGCCGCCGATTTCGGCGTCACCGAGGGCCGCATCCAGCTAACCATTTCGAGCTATCTGATCGGGTTCAGCCTGGGCCAGCTCGTCTGGGGGCCGATCAGCGACCGTGTCGGCCGGCGCGGGCCGATCATCGCGGGCCTCGTGCTGTTCATGGCGGGCTCGTTGGGCTGCGCCCGTCGGGCAGCGCCGAAGCGTTGATCCTGTGGCGGCTGTTGCAGGCGCTCGGCGCCTCGGCCGGGCCGGTGCTGGCGCGGGCCATGGTGCGCGACCTCTACGCCCGTGAACGGGCGGCGGAGATGCTGTCGACGCTGATGCTGATCATGGCGGTGGCGCCGCTTTTGGGCCCGATCGTCGGCGGCCAGATCCTGCTGGTCGGCAGATGGCGGGCGATCTTCTGGTGCCTGACCGCCGTCGGCGCCCTGTCGGTGGTGGGCGTCATCCTGATCGACGAAACGCTGCCGGACGACCGGCGCGGCCGGGGCCGGCTCATCGGTGTCTGGAGGAGCTACGGGCGCGTGCTGGCCGACCGGCGGCTCATCGGTTATGCGGCGAGCGGCGGCTTCTACTATGGCGGCGCCTTCGCCTATATCGCCGGCACGCCGTTCGCCTATATCGACTATTACAAGGTGCCGCCCGCCGCCTATGGCCTGTTGTTCGCCGTCAACGTCATCGGGCTGATGGCCGCCAATTTCGCCAATGCGCGGATGGTGGCAAGGCTTGGGTCCGACCGCATTCTGCGCTTCGGGGCGGCGGTGGCGGCGCTGTCGGGTGTGGTGCTGGCGATCGATGCGTGGCTAGGCCTCGGGGGGCTCTGGGGCCTCACCATTCCCCTGTTCTTCTATTTCTCGGCCTCGGGCCTGATCGTCGCCAATTCGGTGGCCGGCGCGCTCGCGGCCTTTCCGCGCGAGGCGGGGGCGGCATCGGCGGTGCTCGGCGCGGTGCATTACGGCGCCGGCATCTTCAGCGTCGCGCTGCTCGGCCGGCTGGCCGATGGCACGCCTTTTCCGATGGGGCTGATGATCGGCGCGGCGGGCGTGCTGAGCCTGCTGTCGAGCCTGATGATGGCGAGGACCTGAGCCTCTATCACCCCTTGAACTTGCGGATGGTCGCCCGGAACAGCGCCCGGTCGGCGCGCGTGTCATACAGCCAGGTATGGCCGCCGCCGAATACCACCGACGCGGCGAAGGCGATGTCGGTGGCCATGCGGTTGGGCGAAGGCGAGGGGGCGATCAGTGGTTCGATGCAGCGGTTGACCACCTTGCGATATTCGGCATCGAAGGCGATCCAGCCGATCCGCCAGCGCGCATCCTGGGTGGCGCCATTGTAGAACATCACCGGCTGATCCTTGTCGCTGGTGAGCAGCGGGCCGGTCGAGAGGTGGAAATTGTCCCAGCAACCTTCGCGCGGGGCGAAGGGTTGGCGTTCGTGCTGCCATGGCCCATCGACGTCGGGTCCGATCGCCAGCCCGATCAGCGAGGCGTCATTGGCGGCATATTCGTAGAACATCCGCCAGCCACCCGCCTTGGTGCGATCGACGGTGGCTTCCTTGACGTTGCCCTCGGACGGGGTCGACGCCATCGCCACGCCCTTCTTTTCCAGCCGCTCGATGCTCGGGCCGGCCGCATAGAGCATCTCGCCGTGGCGGCCGTCGGCAGCGACGCCAGTGTAATAGACGACATAGCCGCTGTCCGGCAGTTGAACCACCGTCGGGTCCTAGCAGCCGCCGGCATCCTCCGGCCCCGGCCCGGGCGTGATCACCGGCCTGTCGATGGCGGTGAAGGTCAGCCCGTCGTCGCTGGTGGCGTACCAGATGGTGCCGGTGTCGCCCTCGTCGCCCATGCGCGGCACGGCGCGCACCATCATCCGGTAATCCCGCGGCCCCTTCCAGACATAGGGGCTCATCAGGTCGCGCTGGGTGATCGGGTCGGGGCCGTGCACCACCACGGGCTCGATCTTCTCGACGTTGAAATCGATCTGAACCAGGTCAGGCTCCCAGCGCTCTTGCGAGCGTAACACGGCCGTCGAGCAATCCCATCGAGACCTCCGCGTCCGAGGCACAGGCTGCGAGAAACACTTGGCAAAACGCGCCATCCGCGGCTGAAGTTCCCTCAGCGCGTCGATCGATGGGAGGGCTTGAGCCGGCGGTGGCCTCAAGGCATGGTCTGCGGCCGAATTCTCTCGCCGGGGGCAGGGCAGCATGCGCAAGGATCTTCACGAGGCGAACCGGCTGTCCTGGAACGCGGCGACGGTGGCGCATAACAGCCACAAGGGCGATCAGGCGGCGTTCTTCAGGAATGGCGGCTCGACACTGTTTCCGGAGGAACTGGACCTGCTGGGCGACATCGCCGGGCGGAGCCTTTTGCATCTCCAGTGCAACTCTGGGCAGGACAGCCTCAGTCTGGCGCGGCGGGGCGCCGAGGTGACGGGCGTCGACATTTCCGACGAGGCGATCGGCTTTGCCCGTCGCCTGTCGGCGGAGAGCGGCATCGCCGCAGCGTTCGAGCGGGCCGACGTCTTCGCCTGGCTGGAGCAGGCGGCGCGTGACGGCCGGTCGTTCGATCGGGTGTTCAGCTCTTACGGCGCCATCCTCTGGTTGTCGGATCTCGATGCCTGGGCGCGCGGCATCGCCGGTGTGCTCAAGCCGGGCGGCCACTTTGCGCTGGTCGAATTCCATCCGTTCGCCATGGTGTTCGACCCTGAGTGGCGGCCGCATTACGATTATTTCGGTGGCGCGCCGATCGAGGAGCCCGGCGTCGGCGATTACGTCGCCGAGTCGGGAACCGGCCTGACGCCGGGCGAAATCGCGGATGGCGTCGTCGGCTTTCAAAACCCGCATCGCTCCTACGAGTTCGCCTGGGGCATCAGCGACGTGGTATCGGCGCTGCTTGCCGCCGGCCTCAGGCTCGAGCGGCTCACGGAATATCCCTACGCCAACGGCTGGCGCGGCTTCGAGCGGATGGCCGACATCGGTGGCCGGCGCATGGTGCCGCCGGACGACATGCCGCGACTGCCAATGATGTATGGGATCGTTGCGGGTAAGCCCGCCTGACCGGATATGACAAAGCGCCCGAACCGGTCAGGTTTCGAGCGCTCAACATCGTCATATCCAGGCTTGGCGGCCAGGGCCGCCAGATCCTCAGAGACCGATGGTCCGGTTGAAGACGCGGCGATCAAGATAGCGCTCGCGGGCTTCGAGGTCGTAGCGGTCAGTGGCTTGGTTGAGGTAGTCCATGTCGCGCTCGGCCTGGCTGGGGGCGCGAAGGAGTTGGGCAGTACGCTTGAGAGCGTTAAACATTTTCTTTTCCTTTTCCAGACCGGCATATTCCGGTCTCTTCTCTGTTTTCTCTGACATCCTCTATATAGGCCAGGAAGCGCCTGAGACCTAATCGCAACTTCTGAAGGTCGCCTTCAGATTTTCTATAGGTGAAAACCCGTTGACGCCCCGATGCGGCCGTCTTCTCAACAAGATCAGCAAGGTTGCGTCCTCTGCCCAAGCCGTCATATCTCAGCCTGGCCTTCCAGATAGAAGACGCAGCCTCCCTCCAGCTTCACCCGGTCGCCGACAAGGCGGCAATCCATCTCGCCGCCACGACGGGACGCCTGATAGGCATGAAACGTCGTCTTGTTGAGCCTGGCCGCCCAGTAGGGCACCAGCATGCAGTGGGCGCCGCCCGTGACGGGGTCTTCCGGAATGCCTTTGGCGGGCGCGAAGTAGCGGCTGACAAAATCGTAGCCGCCGTCGCCCGGGGCGGTGACGATGACCCCCGGACGGTCGAGACGCGCGATCGCGGCGAAGTCGGGCACGAGGCCGCGAACCCCCAGGCTGTCAGCCAGAATGGCGAGATAATTGAATTCATTGCCGTAGACCGCTTCGGAAACCACGCCCAATGCTTCGGCCAGTCCAGATGGAGGGGGAACCCTGTCCGATGGCCTCGCCGGGAAGTCCATCACATAGCCCTTCCCCGATCGGATCACCGGCAGCGGGCCGCTGGCCGTCTGGAAGATCACCTCGTCAAGGCCCGGGTCCAGCCGCTCCATGACCACCGCCGCGCTTGCCAGTGTCGCGTGGCCACAGAGCGGAACCTCGACGGTCGGCGTGAACCAGCGCAAGTGATACTGGCCGGATTGTCGGGTCAGGAAGGCGGTTTCGGCCAGGTTGTTTTCGGCGGCGATCGCCTGCATCGTCGCATCATCGGGAAAGCGCGGCAGAACCAATACGGCGGCGGGGTTTCCGGCAAAGCGCCGATCGGTGAAGGCGTCGATCTGGTAAATGGGCACGCGCACTTGAGGACGCTCCTCGATCCGATTTTCAAAGGCGAGATCGTCTTGCCGTTGGACTCTATCCGTTCCTGACAGGCAAGCCATGACGCATTTGCCGGAGTCGAACCACTCTTATGACCGGATTCAAGAGCTCTGACAGTATTCTGCCTTCGGCTTCCGATTGAGAAGCCGGGATGGTGTTTGCGGACTGCACA
>JAGSYV010000104.1 GCA_018262505.1 Pseudomonadota bacterium | reverse complement strand
GGCGGAGTGAAGGACGGTCATTTGCGAAGATCCTTTTGGCGAAGAATCTTCAATCTAACCCCTTCATCCCGCTCTCACTCTAACTGTCGTGTACGGTGGACGAACGCAAGAGGACGATCTAGCTTTTTGTTGTTGCATCGGATTTTCCGAAAACCGGATTCCGCTTTTCGGTCCGATGCTTTACCTCGCCGGAGCGCGGCTTTCCAGCTCGCGAGCATAGTTAATGACATCCTGCCGCCGCTCCGGCGTACCGGGGTGGGTAGACAACATGCTCGTCCCGCTATGGTCGCCGGTCACCGCCTCAAGACGCGTGAAGAATCGAGCCAAGGCCGCCGGGTCATAACCGGCCGCCCGCATGATCTCGACCGACCGGCGATCGGCTTCCGCCTCCGCGGCACGGGTATAGCGAAGAGCAATGATCGCACCGCCCTGCGTCAGGATGTCCTCGACACCGGAACCGACATCACCAGCAATCAGCAAAATAAGGCCAGCCACACCGGCGACCCGATAGATTTGCCGCAAGCTGTGCTGACGTTCGACATGGCCGATTTCGTGACCGAGCACGCCCAGGAGCATTGCCTGATCGCCGTCAGCGAGCTTCACCAGATCGTCGGTGACAATGAGGCTGCCGTCCGGTAGGGCAAAGGCGTTCGGACCGATCGAGCCACCGTCACGAAACTCCAGCTTATAGGCCCCCCGCCCGCCCTCGGATACGGCGGCAAGCTTTTCGAAGCCCGCCTCGATCGCCTGCTTCTTCTCTTCGGGCAGATGCGAAGGCAGAAGCATGGTCCGGTCGAGTGAAGCCAGTACACCCGAGCCGATCATCTGCGGCACAAAGGGCGGCGTTACCAAGACCGCCACTTCGACCAAGGCCGGGACGGCAAAGCGATAAATCAAACCTGCGAGCAGGATGACGCCGACCGCAAAGACGGCGAGCCGGAATCGAAAGGCCTCCAGGCCATGGATAAACCCGGTGCGCGCTCCCTTACGCAGACGAAGCCAGGCATCAATGCCGTCGTTGTCGCGGGTTTCGAAGACGGAGTCGTCAGGGAACGTCAGTCGGCGGGGGATCGAGCCGACCCTTGGGCTGAACTCGATTTTATCTGCGAGCGCGGTGTTGAGCGCGACACCCTCGGCCTCAACTGCCAGCCCATCTCCTTGTTCCAGAAGACGGGCCGGAATCGAACGGCTGGAGTTGGGGGGATGCCAGTCGCCAACCGCGATCGATGCGTCAGAAGCCAAAGTCGAAGCCTTCCATGTCAACATACTCGGCCGAGATCGCCGATCCGCTCGCCTCGATTTGGGAGGCCACCTCGCCCAGATCGCCATGGATACGGATGCCTGTATGCTCATTCGTGAAGCGCGCCATGCGCACCGCGGCCCAGGGACGCATCAGGCCGAGCGTCAGTAGAGTGACGAGGACGTTGGAGATGGCGATCCAGGCATAACGCAACCGAGGAATATCGCTCAACAGCTCATGGCGACCGTCCAGCAGCGCAGCGGAGAGAACGACGTTGCGCACACCGGTGCGATAGATCAGGCCAACAAGACCGAATGCAAGAAGAACAAGATATGGCAGGAAGACTATGACCAGTACGAGTCCCTCATTAGGCTCGCCCATCGTCTGCTGCGACGTCATGCCGATCGCAACTATGACGCCAACGATCACCCCTCCAAGAACGAATAACAGGACCGGAAGCAGCCAGGCGCGATAAAGCGCGCCGAGGCGCGGATCGGCGCTGAAAGCCCGGTCGCCGTAACGAAGATTGTTGAGAATGTAGCGCCACAGCCAGCGGCTCGCCAAAGGCGCCAGAAGGCCGAGCGAAAGAAAGGCGACCATGCTACCCAGCGTCACAGCCACGAAGGCGCCACCGGTCGAGCCGACAAAATCGAACCTGACGTTGCGATAGCTGGTGACGCGGGCATTGAACCGCAAACTGCGCCTAATGAGCCAGGGAAGCCCGATCAGGATCGCCAGCCATGTCGCCAATGAAAATAGCGGATGGATGATTCCGAGCACGTTTATGGTGATAAGGGCGCCGATGACGATCAAACGACCGATGAAGATCTGACTGCCCTTGGCGTGGTATTCGAACGCCCGGCCAAGAAGGACCGTATTGCCGTGGAAATAACGCTTTCGGCGCACCTTGGCCCAAGCGGAATAGATGCCGAGCGTCAGGATCGTCAGCAGGACGTTGACGATCCAAATGCCGAAATACTCCGAAGCACTGCCGGTAAAGGCGGCGCGCGGGAAACGGCCCGCCGCGACGGGCGGCGTGTCCACGACAGTCATAGTTCCAGAATCCCCCATGTGTATGGGCGGCAACATGCGCCAGCCCGCTCACGCAGGGCAAATAGAAACCACCAGAAGTTTATTTCAACCTTAACGTTAGACGCTTCGCATACTCGCACGTAACAAGACCGATCGTTTCGCGAGGCAATCCGCTTCCCGCAACCTTCCGGCTGCGGCCCTGCGTTGTGGCGCGGTTGCCGCCATCATGGCGAGAATGAGGTTCACTCCATCTTGAACTCGATGGGAACCGTAACCCTGAACGGCGCGTCGAGTGCCTGTGGGACCGTTGGGAAGCGACCGACGCGACGGATCAGGCGCTCGGCGGCGGCGGCCACGGCCGGCCCGCCGTCGACGGAGAGATCGGGGATGGAGCCGTCGCGACCGATCGACAGCGACACCGTTGCCCGACCGATCGCGTCATCGGCGTCGCTCGCCCGACGCTTGCCGACGATCGCCCGACGGACGGAGCTGCGATAGGCGGCCAGCGCATCGGCCACCTCGCGGCTCGCGCCGGCACCGGCCACTTGCGCGTCGGCTGGAGGCGTCTGCGCCTCCGCTTGCTTTTTCGGTGCAGGTTTCTTGCGGTCGGGCTTTTTGATCTCCGGCTTTGGTTTCACCTCGGCCGTCTCCACCATCTCCGGCGGTGGGGCAGGCGGCAGCGGCATGGCCACCTCCGACGGTGGCAGCATCTCCGGCTCGGAGAGCGGCGTTTCGACCGGCTCGGGCGCTGTCTCGGCAAGATCTTTCACCGGTTCGACGGTTTCGATCTCCTCCGGCGCAGCCAATGCCTCGGCGAACTGTGGCTGGGGTGGGCGCGCAACCAGGTCGTCGGACGGCGTCCCGGCCACTTCCTCAACGACCGGCTGTTCGACGCTTTCAAGAGGTGGCAGCTCCGGCGGCAGATCGATCATCACCACCGCTTCCGGCGTGGCCATCGCCGCCGCTGGACCGTCGTCCGGGACGAGCCGCCACAAGGCGACCCCATGTAGGGCCAGACCGAATGGCGAACTGACGATCACCGCCCCAAGTGACTGGGCTTCAGTGCTGGATCTCAAGGGCGCGGGCCACGGCGATGCGCTCGCCACCTTTCTCGCCACGCATGGTAGCAGCCACTTCTGGCGCCTCGACGATGACAGTGTCCGCCTCGCCCAGTTCGCCGCCAATCCACCGGCCTGGGTGCCGCGCGAGGCGTTGCCTCTCTACCGGCGTGCCCGTGCCTTCGACTTGATCTGCCTGACACTCAGTACACTGGCGCTCCGACGCGAGGAAAACGCCCTTCCCCGTCCGGCCCAGTCCGTGCTCGGTGAGCGCATCCGTATCTTCTTGCTCGACCACCTCAATGAACCGCTGACCATCGATGCGGTCGCCCAAGCGGTGGGCGCCTCGGTCAGTGTCGTGCAGCGCTGCTTCAAGGAACTCTACGGCATGACGGTGTTCGACTTCGTGCGTCGCCGTTGCCTCGACGCCGCGCGCGACGCCCTCGACAACCGGGGCGTCAGCATCGGCTGTGCCGCCTTCATGGCCGGCTATTCGGCGCCATCGAGCTTCGCCACCGCTTTCAAGAAGGCCTATGGCGTACCGCCGAAATTCCGGCGCCGCCGAGCCATGCCGCTCCCCAGTGCGGCCGAGTGAGCGTTTTACGGCAGAGAATCCTTGGAGAGTATTCGCGTCGAAAGCGACGTCTTGAAATCGATTGGCACACTGTTGGCAGACCGTCTTGAAGATGCCGGTCCTCAGACCGTTTCGCCGGCCCAGCGATCGTAGACAGCGCCGACATTACCGGAGAAGTAGTCCGGGTTGAGATCGCGAATCGGTGCCAGGCTGACCCTGAGACCATCGAGATGCCGATTCATGGCTGTCGTGGCAGCGGCAACATCATGACGAGCGATGGCATCGATGATGGCTTCATGCTCGGCGAGTGCATGTTCCATGCGGTGCGGCTGTGGCAGGGTCAGGCGGCGATAGCGGTCGAGCTGGACCTTGATCTGCAGGATCATTGTCCAGAGTCCCGGCAACCTGCCGGCCTCGGCGATGGCCCGATGCATCAACTCGTCGGCGGCATGAAAGCCGTCGATGTCGCCGGTGGCCAACGTCTCACGCTGACGCTCGATGATCGCCCTGAGGCCGGCGACGTCGGACCCTTTGGCACTCTCGGCCGCTGCCCGCACGGTCACCGCTTCCAGCGCGGCGCGAGCGACGATGATCTCGGGCAGGATTTCGGCCGGAATGCGCGAAACCATAGTGCCGGACTTGGAAACGATCTCGATCAGCTTCTCATCGGCGAGGCGGAGCAGCGCCTCACGAACCGGCGTCCGGCTGACGCGCGCCTCAAGGGCGATTTCCTTTTCGAATATGACATCGCCGGGTCGGCGCCGCATGGAAACGATGTCGTCACGAAGCCGGCGATGAACGAGCTGGGCGGCTGTTTCGCCCGTCGGCAGGTTGGCTACCGGCGATCGCCCCGTGTCGTTCATCGTCCATGCCGTCATCGCGCCTGCCCCACATGATGTTCAAATTGATATGCTGCCGACGGCCCCGAAGACCCGACTGGAAGCCGCCCTGCCCTGGCTGTCCGCCAGCGAGGGCAAGTCGGCAGTCAAACTTGTGTATATCAGATATATAAAAAAGATCAGAGCGGGTTAGTACCGAGTGGTTGTGTGGGCGCTTGGTCAGGGCCGCTACGTATGTCGGTCAAAACCGTCTCGATGGGCAGCATCAGCAAAACCGAGCGCCTGAAAAGTGCAAACTGACGATCGCGCGATCGCGTGCGCAATGTGCCGCAGTTTTTCCAATTTGTCCAAAATGTGACTGCGCTGATCTCTTTGCCTTAACATATTCATATACCTCATATATCTTATATATAAGATTGTATATATTGTGACATCGGCTCGCATATCCGATTTAATATTTCGACCCTGCAGATTTAAACTCAAATCTATCACAATATAATCTTTCATATAAACTTTAGTATTATTCGGTATTGCTATATTTTGAATTGGATTATTGCGTATTGACTTGAGATGACAAGACTCAGATGTTTCGGCCAACGAG
Source organism: Pseudomonadota bacterium (assembly GCA_018262505.1). GTDB lineage: Bacteria > Pseudomonadota > Alphaproteobacteria > Rhizobiales > Pleomorphomonadaceae > Pleomorphomonas. The sequence continues at coordinate 6,668 of JAGSYV010000104.1, read as the reverse complement.
ATGCGGCCACAACGAGCCGGGAAATCAGCCCGCTCGGAACGACCCGGCAAAAAAATCGGAGGATGACGTGACCCAGGATATTCGCGTGGCGGCCATCGGCGAGTGCATGGTCGAGCTGCAGGAGTTGCCCGACGGCGGCATCACGCAATCCTTCGGTGGCGACACCTTCAACACGGCGGCCTATATGGCGCGGCTTGGTCAAGGGCTCGGCGCCTTCGTCGATTATGTGAGCGCCATTGGCGACGACCCGTTCAGTGATGCCATGGCGGCCTTCTGGCGCGCTCAAGGTGTCGGCGATCGCTTGGTCTTGCGCCGTCCGGGGCGCCGCCCGGGTCTCTACTTCATCAAGACCGACGCAGCCGGCGAGCGCCGCTTCTTCTACTGGCGTGGCGAGGCCGCTGTTCGCGAAGCGTTTGAGACCGAGGGTTCCGAGACCCTTCTCGAAGCGCTTGCCGGCTACAGCAACATCTATCTCTCCGGCATCAGCCTCGCCGTTCTGAAGCCGCAAAGCCGTGCCCGGCTCATTGCCCGCCTCACTGAACTTTCCCGTGACGGCGTTGCCATCGATTTCGATTGCAACTACCGGCCGCTCCTGTGGGAAAACGTCGAGACGACCCGCGCCATCTACGAACAGGTCATCGCTTTCGCGAGCCGCGTCATGGTGACGGTCGAAGAGTTGGCCGTGCTGGGCATCGAGCCGACGCCCGAAGCCGGCGCCGCCCATTTCAGGGCGCTGCCGCGCCTCGAGACGGTGATCAAGGACGGCGCCAAGCCATGCACGCTGATCCATAGCGGCGAGGTGGAAACCGTACCCGCCATCACCGTCGACAAGGTGATCGATACCACGGCCGCCGGCGACAGCTTCTCGGCCGCCTACCTCCTTGGCCGCAGCCTCCGCCTTGCGCCGGCAGAAGCGGCGCGTCGCGCCCACGTCGTTGCCGGCGCGGTCGTGCAACATCGCGGCGCCATCATACCGAAGGACGCCACCCCCGACGTCTTCGCTCCCGAAATCGCCCGGCGCCGGTAACCCGCCGCCCGCATAAACAATCCAAATTTACGCTGGAGAGGACTGGATCCATGAACATCAAGAAGACGATCGACAAAATCCCTGGCGGCCTGATGCTGGTGCCGCTGATCCTCGGCGCGCTCTGCAAGACCTTCTATCCGGAAGCCGGCAAGTATTTCGGCTCCTTCACCAATGGCCTGATTTCCGGCACCGTGCCGATCCTCGCCGTCTGGTTCTTCTGCATGGGCGCTACCATCGACCTTCGGGCCACCGGCACCGTGCTGCGCAAGTCGGGCAATCTCGTCGTCGTCAAGACGCTGGTCGCCTGGGCTGCCACCTACGCCGCCGCCCAGTTCCTGCCGCTCGAAGGCGTGCAGTCGGGCCTGTTCGCCGGCTTCTCGGCGCTCGCCATCTGCGCGGCCATGGATATGACCAATGGCGGCCTCTACGCGGCGGTCATGCAGCAGTACGGCTCCAAGGAAGAGGCTGGCGCCTTCGTCCTGATGTCCATCGAATCCGGTCCGCTGGTGTCGATGTTCATTCTCGGCGCCGCCGGCGTCGCCACCTTCGAACCACACCTGTTCGTCGGCGCGGTGCTGCCCTTCCTGATCGGTTTCCTGCTCGGCAACCTCGACAAGGACCTGAAGGAATTCTTCGGCAAGTGCGTGCACACGCTGATCCCGTTCTTCGGCTTCGCCCTCGGTAACGGCATCGACCTGCACGTCATCGCTCAGACCGGCCTCGGCGGCCTGCTGCTCGGCGTCATCGTCATCATCATCACCGGCATTCCGCTGATGCTGGCCGACAAGCTGATCGGTGGCGGCAACGGCACCGCCGGCCTCGCGGCCTCCTCGACCGCCGGCGCCGCCGTCGCCAACCCGATGATCATCGCCGAGATGGTGCCTGCCTTCAAACCGGCAGCCGCCGCCGCCACCTCGCTGGTCGCGGCCGCCTGCCTCATTACGGCGATCCTGGTGCCAATTTTGACCGGCATGTGGGCCAAGCGTATCAAGGGCGCAGCGCCCGCTCCCGCCTCCCCCACAGAAGGGCTGCAGGTCGCGGAGTAACCACCAAGGGGCCGGCACGCCGGCCCCAGCCCCCCTTCCAGGAGGAAGCCGATGTATCTCAGCCATATCGCCACGCTCGACCGCGATGCCGCAAACCTGCCGGAAGACATCCGGCGCGGCCTCAGGTTCCTCGCCGGGACCGACATCTCCGCCCTGCCGGCCGGTCGCGTCGATATCGACGGCGACCGCATGTTCGCGTTGATCCAGGACTATGAGACGGCGCCAAAGGCCGACAAGCGCCCCGAATCGCATGCCCGCTACATCGACATCCAGTATGTGGCCAGCGGCCGTGAAGCGATTGGCTATGCGCCGCTCGCCCACGCCAATCCGGTGGCCGAGAATTTCTTCGAAGGCCGTGACGTGCAGTTCTTCGCCTCGGTGACTGATGAGACCGACCTCGTGCTCGGCACCGGCGCCTATGCCGTCTTCCATCCCACCGACATTCACCGCCCCGGCTGCGTCGCCGGCGCGCCGACCAAGGTTCGGAAGGTCGTGGTCAAGATTCTCGCCTGACCTTCCATCCCCCATCATTCTTGGAGACACCAATGGACATTCGTTATTCGGCTAATCAAAAGGATTTCAAGCGCTACACCACCGAGGAGATGCGCGCGGAATTCCTGATCGAAAACCTCTATGTCGATGACCAGGTGGTCGCCGTTTACTCCCACGTTGACCGCATGGTCACGTTCGGCTGCAAGCCGGTGAACGAGGCGGTGCCGCTCGACAAGGGCATCGATTGCATGAAGAATTTCGGCACGGCCTATATCCTGGAGCGCCGCGAGATCGGCATCTTCAATATCGGCGGCGCCGGCTCAATCCAGGCGGATGGCGAGACTTTCCGCCTCGGTTTCCAGGACTGCCTCTACATCACCAAGGGCACGAAGTCCGTCGTCTTCAAAAGCGATGACCCCAAATCGCCGGCCAAGTTCTACATGGTCTCCGCCCCGGCCCACAAAGCCTGCAAGACCACCTTCCTGTCGATCAACGACGCCAAGAAGAAGCCGCTCGGCGACGAGGCCACTGCCAACAAGCGCGTCATCAACCAGTTCATCCATCCCGACGTCCTGGAAACCTGCCAGCTCTCCATGGGCCTCACCCAGCTGGCGCCCGGCAGCGTCTGGAACACCATGCCCGCCCACACCCATGAGCGGCGCATGGAAATCTACACCTACTTCAACATCCCCGAGGGACAGGCCGTCTTCCACATGATGGGCGAAGGCAACCAGACCCGCCACATCCTGGTGCAGAACGAGCAGGCGGTGATCTCGCCATCCTGGTCGATCCACGCCGGCTGCGGCACCGCTGCCTATACCTTCATCTGGGCGATGGGTGGCGAGAACCAGACCTTCGACGACATGGATCACATCGCCATCAGCAACCTGCGCTGATCGCCTTCCTAGAGCATTGAGTTAACGCATTTTCTTCACGCGAACCGGTATCCACTTCGCTCGAAAATGCTTTAGCCGCAAGGATTGACTGCAATGACCTATCCGAACGCATTCTCGCTTGAAGGTAAGGTGGCGCTGGTCACTGGCGCCTCCTACGGCATCGGCTTCGCGCTGGCCAGCGCGCTGGCCGAGGCCGGCGCCACCATCGCCTTCAACGATATCAACGAGGAGTTCCTGGCCAAGGGCCTTGCCGCCTACAAGGCGGCCGGCATCGACGCTCGGGGCTATATCGCCGACGTCACCGACGAGCCGGCGGTGCAGAAGCTGGTGGCCGACATCGAGAAGGATCTCGGCTCCATCGACATCCTGGTCAACAACGCCGGCATCATCAAACGCATCCCCATGCACGAGATGGACGTCAAGGACTTCCGCCAGGTGATCGACATCGATCTCACCGCGCCGTTCATCGTCGCCAAGGCGGTGATCCCCGGCATGATGAAGAAGGGCAGCGGCAAGATCATCAACATCTGCTCGATGATGTCCGAACTCGGCCGCGAGACGGTGTCGGCCTACGCGGCGGCCAAGGGCGGGCTCAAGATGCTGACCCGCAACATCGCCTCCGAGTACGGCGCCTTCAACATCCAGTGCAATGGCATCGGCCCCGGCTACGTCGAAACGCCGCAGACCGCGCCGCTGCGCGTGCCCGGCCATCCGTTTGACTCATTCATCCGCGCGAAGACGCCGGCCGGCCGCTGGGGCACCACCGACGACCTCAAGGGACCGGCAGTGTTCCTCGCCTCGTCGGCGTCGGACTTCGTCAACGGCCACATTCTCTATGTCGACGGCGGCATTCTCGCCTACATCGGCAAGCAGCCCTGATCGAACGACATGACTGAGTAAGGCGGCCGCGCTCCCTTGGGGATGCGGCCGCCGTCTTTTGGCGGGAATGGAATTGCTCTCTTTTACCGCGCGTGCGCGGCGCCTATCCTGGCGCCATCATGTATGACGTCCTCGCTGACCTCCTCGCCCGCCCAGCCCCCTTCTCCGTTTCGACCACCGAGACGCTGTGGACGGATCCGCATATCGCCAGCGAGATGCTGCGCTTTCATCTTGATGAAACCAATGACTTCGCCTCGCGGCGGAAAAGCACCATTGATGCCTTCGTTGGCTGGTTGGACCGGCGCTTTCCTTTCACCGGCGCTTCCGTCACCGATCTCGGATGCGGGCCAGGTCTTTACACCGCTCGTTATGCCAAACGGGGTGCGGTGGTTACCGGCCTCGATTTTTCAGGCAACTCTCTGGCTTACGCCCGCAAGGCAGCGGAGGCGGCCGGCCTTTCCATCGACTATCGGCAAGCCGACTACCTGCGAGACGAGTTTGTCGGCAATCAGGATCTCGTCACTCTGATCTATGGCGACTTCTGCGCCATGGCGCCAAGCAAACGCCGTCTCCTCCTCGACAAGGTCAAAGCCGCGCTGAAGCCAAATGGCGTCTTCGTGTTCGATGTCTTCTCGACGGGAATGCTCGCCGAGATCTCCGAGGGGACGACCCTCGAATCTCGCCTCATGAACGGCTTTTGGGCACCCGGTGAGTATGTCGGCCTCAAGTCGACGCTGGTCTATCGGGACGAGGCAATCGGTCTTGACCGCTATCTCATCGCAGCACCCGACCACACCTTCCAGGTCTACAACTGGATGCAGTACTATACGCCGGCCAGCATCATCGAAGAGGTGATGGCTGCCGGCTACTCGACTGTAGAGATTGCCGACTTCAGAACCGGTGGTTCATGGGCAGGTGGCGCCACCGCCTTCGCGGTGATCGCGCGGCCCTGAGACCTCAGCGATAGACGCGATGATAGCGATGGCCGAGCGCGGTCAAAACCTCGTAGCCGATGGTGCCGGCGGCGCGGGCAACCTCGTCGACGCTCTGGTGCGGACCGATCAGCTCGAGGAGATCGCCCTCGGCGAGCGCACCCTCAGGCAGGGCGCTGACATCCACCGAGAAGCTGTCCATGGAGACGCGACCGACCGACGGCAGCCTCGTGTCGCCGAAATAGGCGGCGCCAGCGCCATTCGAGAAGCGCCGCCACCAGCCGTCGGCGTATCCCGTCGCCAGCGTGGCGAGGCGCGTCGTCCGACTGGCCCGGAATGTATAGCCATAGCCGACCGAGGTGCCCGCCTCGATCTTGCGGAGCTGGGCGACGCGCACCCGAAGATCGACCACCGGCTTGATGCCCACGGCGAGCGGGCTGGTCTCGATGCCGTAGAGCGAGGCGCCGGGACGACAGAGATCGAAATGATAGTCCGGCCCCAGGAAGATGCCGCTTGAGGCGGCGAGCGAACCGGCAAGGCCGGGCAGCCGTTGGCGAGCCGCCCGGAAGGCGGCGAGTTGCTCGCCACTCGCCGGTTTGTCCGGTTCATCGGCACAGGCAAGGTGGCTCATGATGAGGCGGGCACCGGCGGCAGAGAGCAAGCCGGGATCGCCGGCGAGCGCCTGCTGCTCGGCAACATCTAGTCCGAGGCGTGACATGCCCGTGTCGACCTGAACGACCGACGGCCGGCCGCCGCGTTTGGCCTCGGCCCAGGCCCGACACTGGGCAAGCGAGTTCAGGACCGGCAGGATGCCGTCGCCATAAGCGGCGGTCGTGCCCGGCAGCAGACCATTCAGCACGTAGATCGTCGCATCAAGCGGCAGTAGCGGCCGAAGCGCATCGGCTTCCGACAGAGCCACCACAAAGAAATCGCGACAACCGGCGTCATAGAGCGGCCGAACCAGTGGCGCGGCGCCGAGCCCGTAAGCGTCGGCCTTGACCACGGCCGCCGGACGGGCCGGCGCAACACGAGCGGCAAGGCTCCGCCAATTGGCGACGACGGCGTCGACGCTGATCGTCAGAATGCCGCCTGCCGCGGCCATGCCTGAAACGCCCTCAGAAGCCGACACTTTGCCCTCCGTCGCCCGATGGATCGCCTTGGACCGGCTTAGTCCGCCCACCAGCTCACCGCAAGCCGAACCGGCAAAGAACCGGCACCCGAGAGGTTAACAGAACGTTGAGTTGATTGCGGAAAAGCCACACGTCGATTGAACCGGCCCTTATTGCGAAGCTGCTATCTTGGACGTCTCCGGAGAAAATGTTCCGATGCGCGTCAATTTCAAGGTCATGATCCTGCTTGCCGTCGCCTGCGGCGGCGGTGCCGTCTGGGCCGGCAG
>JAGSYV010000016.1 GCA_018262505.1 Pseudomonadota bacterium | reverse complement strand
GCGTGCTTCAGGGCTTCCGGATTGTCGCGAATCCACTTGATGTCGAGCATTGGCTTTCCCCGCGCGGCACGTCCGCCGGAGCCCTCGCATCAGCCTTCGGTGGTGGAGACGTCCCGGGACTCGCCGCGCTTTTTGATGTACCTGACGGCAATGATGGACACTTCGTAGAGAACCATCGTCGGAACCGCAAGCAGGATTTGGCTCATCGGGTCAGGCGGCGTCAATACGGCGGCCACCACGAAGGAAAGCAAGATGGCGTAGCGACGCCAGGACTTCAGTCCCGCCTCGGTAACGACACCGATCCGAGCGAGCAATGTCAGCACCACCGGCAGTTGGAACACAATCCCGAAGGCGAAGATCAGCGTCATGATCAGGCTGAGGTACTCCGACACTTTGGGCAAGAGTTCGATTGCCGCCTTCCCATTGCCGCCCGTCTGCTGCATCGACAGGAAAAACAGCATGATGGCCGGCATCACGAAGAAGAACACCATCAGTGCGCCGAGCAGGAACAGGATCGGCGTGGCGATCAGAAAGGGCAGAAAGGCCTGCCGCTCATGTTTGTAGAGGCCCGGTGCCACGAACATGTAGATCTGGTTGGCGATCACCGGAAAGGCGATGAAAAAGGCGCCGAACAGGGCGAGCTTCAGCTGGGTGAAAAAATACTCCTGCGGCGCGGTGTAGATCAGCCGCACGTTTTGCGAGGCGCCCGCCGCGCGCTCGTAAGGGATGACCAGGATGTTGAAAATATCCTGGGCAAAGAAGAAGCAAATCAGGAAACAGATAAGAATCGCGACCAGCGACTTCAGGAGACGTGACCGCAGTTCGGCAAGATGCGCGATGAGTGGGGCCTTAGACGCCTCAATCTCGTCGTCTTCGTCCTTGGTCGTCATGCGGCGCCCCCGTCCTTGCCAGCCGAAGCGGACGCTCCGGAAGCCCGTTCGTCAACTGGCTTTTCCGGTCCGGCCGGCGGCGAGACTTCCGTCGGATGATGAGCCTCAGTCGGTACCGATCCGTCGGCGGGCGTCGCAGTTGCCGCCGGCAGGGACGCGTCGGTTGGGACCGGGGTAGCCGCAGATTCGACAGCTTTCGGCGAGATTGGCGTCGCAACCGTTTTCTTCAGGTCGTCACCCAATGTGCGTACGGGATCGAAGGCCTTTTTGAGATCGGTCAACGGATTGGCGTTCTGGACGCTGTTCTTGAGGTCGGCGAGATCGGCCTCGCGCTCGGCCTCACGCAGCGCCTGATTGAACTGCGACTGCATGTCGCCGGCCATGCGCCGCGCCTTGCCGACCAGTTGACCGACGGTCCTCAGCAGACGCGGCAGATCCTTGGTGGGAAAGACGATGAGCGCCACGATGGCGATCACCAGGATTTCCGTCCAGCCGACTTCAAACATCGCTCACTCGCCTGCCATCGGCACACACCACGCCATCAGGCGCGCCGCCTCATTGATGAACGCACGATACGAGGATCGATCAGACCCGTGGCGGTTCGTCGGGCTTGTTCTCGACGGGCTTCGACGGCGTTTCATCGTCGTCATTCATGCCCTTCTTGAAGTTTTTGATGCCCTTGGCGAAATCACCCATCAGCTCGGGAATTTTGCCCCGACCGCCAAACAGAATGAGAACGACGACCAAGACGATCAGCCAATGCCAGATGCTCAACGAACCCATTTTTGTCTCCAGAGGGCATAGCCCGCCCAAAAGTGGCGGCACTCTTGCACAACGCACGCCCTGTCGCAAGAAACCGCGACCAAGCTAGAGAGGAATTCCGGCTTTCTGAAGGTGCTGGTCGGCTAACCTCGAAAAAGCCTCATTCCTCGGGTGGCAGCGGTTCGTAGTCCTGGAAGTCGAGTTCGGTCAGAGGATCTTCGTCGGGCATCAGTGTGTCAGACGCGTTGGGAATCGGTATGCGGAAGCCCGGCGGCACCGCACCCTCCAGGAAACCCGCCGCCTTGAGGTCATCGACACCCGGCAGATCGGTCACTGCCTCAAGGCCGAAGTGCACCAGAAAGGCCTCCGTGGTGCCGTAGGTGAGCGGTCGCCCGGGCGTGCGGCGACGGCCACGCATCCTGATCCAACCGGTCTCCATGAGCACATCGAGCGTGCCCTTGTTGGTGGAAACGCCGCGAATCTCCTCAATCTCGGCGCGGGTAACCGGCTGGTGGTAGGCGATGATTGCCAATGTCTCCAGCGCAGCCCGCGACAGCTTCTTCGGCTCGACCTGCTCTCGGACCAAAAGGTGGGCAAGGTCGGGAGCCGTGCGAAACATCCATTTGCCGGCGACTTCGACGAGGTTGACACCGCGCGAGGCATAGATGGTGCGCAAATCGGCCAAGACTTGCCGAACGTCGGTGCCGGGCGCCAAGCGCTCAGCAAGCTCCTCGGCGTCGACAGGCTGGGCGGATGCGAACAGGATCGCCTCGGCGCCGCGGATCGCCGTCATCCAGGCCTCGTATTCCGCCGGATCGCGGTTGCCGGCGAACAGTCGAAGCTGGCCATGGGGCGTTTCGTCGGTGAAGTCCGAACGATTCATAGGTCGCCCTCCTCAGGCGTATCGGACCTCCCCTGCCCTTTGCGCACGTAGAGCGGCGCGAACGGCCCGGATTGCATCAGTTCCATCCGCCCTTCGCGGACCAGCTCCAGCGAGGCCGAAAAGGCCGAGGCCCGAACCGTGGCGCGCGATTCCGGTCCGGTCATGTAGCGGATGAGATAGTCGTCGATCGGAGCCCAGTCGGCGATCGTGCCGATCAACCGCTCCAGGAGGTCGCGCGCATCGGCCAATGCCCAGACCTGCCGTCGGCGGACGGTGTGGACACGCACCATGTCGCGCTGGCGCTGTCGGCCATAGGCGTCAAGCAGATCGAAAAGGCTGGCCTCCCACAACGAGCGCCGAACAAGGCCCATCTCCTCGGGAGCACCACGTGGCAGGACGTCGCGGCCGAGTCGGGACCGATCGATGAGCCGGGTGGCCAAGATGCGGATGCCTTCGAGGCGTTTCAGCCGCATGGCCAACATGCCGGCGAGTTCTTCCGCGGAAGGCTCGTCACCGGGCGTTTCATCGGGCGGCAACATCAGCCGTGATTTGAGATAGGCGAGCCAGGCTGCCATCACCAGATAGTCGGCCGCCAGTTCCAGCCGGCGCTCGCCCAGCCGCTCGATGAAGGCAAGATACTGGTTGGCGAGAGCGAGGATGGAGATGCGAGCCAGATCGACCTTCTGATTGCGAGCAAGCGTCAACAACAGGTCGAGCGGCCCTTCGAAGCCATCGAGATCGACCACGAACGCCTCTTCGGCCGTCGGGTCGATGTCGAGCCTCGGTTCACTCCACTCGTCGGTCGTCGCCATCAAGAAATCATCTCACCCGCGTTGCACCGGCCTACGAACCGGCAGCATCAAAGGCGGCCAGCGCGGTATCGAGCCGGGCGAGCACGCCATCCGCGTCATCATGCGGCCTTCCGGAGCGCGCCATCAATGCCCTTTCCGCCCGTGACGCCGCTTTTCCCTCGAGTTCAGGCGCCTCAGTGGCAACGGCGACCATTTCGCCCATATCACCCGAGCAATGGAGAGCAATGTCACAGCCGGCAGCGAGCGTTGCCCGTGCCCGCTCGGCCAGCGTGCCCTTCAAGGCATTCATGGACAGGTCGTCGGAGAAAAGCAGGCCGTCGAAGCCAATGCGCTTGCGGATGATCTGTTCGATGACCACCGGCGATTGCGTCGCAGGGCGATCCGCATCAATCGCCGTATAGACGAGGTGGGCGGTCATCGCCGCCGGCAGATCGGCCAGCGCGGCGAAGGGCGCGAAATCGGCAATGGCGAGGCTCTCGAGGGCGACATCGACCACCGGCAGTTCATGGTGGCTGTCAACACGAGCGCGGCCGTGACCTGGAATATGTTTGATCACCGGCAGCACACCGGCGGCGATCAGACCGTTGGCGAAGGCGCGACCGGCGGCCGCCACCAGGCCTGGTTGTTCGCCGTAGCTGCGGTCACCGATGGCCGGCGTCATATCGGGGGTGGCTATGTCGAGGCACGGCGCGCAGTCGACGTCGATGCCGACGGCGGCGAGATCATCGCCGATCAGGTGGGCAACATCTTCAATCAGCTTGGCGTCACCGGCGAGCGTTGCCGCGCCGGCCAGCCGGCGTCCTGATGGATACTTGCGCCAGTTCGGCGCCGTCAGCCGCTGCACGCGGCCGCCTTCCTGGTCGACCAGAACCGGGGCCCGCCAGCCGACGGCGTCGCGGAAGTCGGCGGTCAGACGCCTCAGCTGATCGGCGTCTTCGACGTTGCGGCGAAACAGGATGAGGCCCCAGGGCGCCGCCTCGGCCAGGAAGGCGCGTTCCTCAGCGGACAGCGCCGATCCCTTGAGGCCGGTCACGAAAGCGCGGGACATTGGCAATCTCCAAAGAAACGGCCGCGCCGAATGCCGTCCGGCACCCAACGCGGCCGAAAGTCGCGAACTGGTTCAGCGGGCGATCAGACAGTCGCCGCCGGCCGAACGAAGCTGCTCGCAGAGCGCCACCGCGGCTTCCTTGGTCGGCGCACCGACACGTGCCCGGTAGTAGACACCCTTGCTGCCGAGATCAGCCTGCTGGATATCGGCAACCGCCGAGCCGAGAATCGATGGAAATTTCCGCTGCAATGCGGCGAAAGCAGAGCGTGCCGCGTCCTCGCTACGCTGGGACGATAACTGCACATAGGCGCCAGCGCTGCCACTCGCAACCGCTGGCGGCGGCGCGGCTTGGGTCGCCGCCGGCAAGCTTGCCACTTGTGTCGGAGCGGCGGGCTGTACCTTGCCAGCCGCCGCCGTCAAATCAAGCGGACCGGATGACGGCGCGGCAGTTGGAACAGCCGGCTTGTCAGGCGGCAGCGGTGCCAATGCCTGGGTTGGCACAGAAGCTGTCGTTTCGACGGAGGCATCCGGTGTGGCACTGGCCACAGCTGCCAGATTGATTGGCATCGACTGGCCGGAAGCATCGGTCAAGTTGCTCGGCGGCAGTCCCTGGGGCGCGGCTGGGGGCGTGTCGGACGCCACGGTCTGATCGGCCGAAGCGAGCGGTGGCAGACCGGTGCCCCCCTCGGCATCGTCAGTGCTGGCGACATCGCCCGCGGTCTCGCTGCGGGCGATAATCTGCCCGGCCGCATCGCTTGGCGGCGGCGTGGCAGCGGCAGTCGCGTTTGCCGTCTTGTCGGCCGGCGTCTCGATCAGCGAACCATCGGGCCGAACCAGCACGGTACGAACACGGCGAGGCCCCGTTTCGTTGGGGTCGAACCCGGTCGGAAGCTCCGCTTCAACTTCCTGGCCGTCCGGAAGCGTGATTCGCGAAACGTGCGGCGTGACGGCCGGCAGCGCGGGCACATCCCCGCTGCGAGCAACCAATCGCTCCTCACTCTTGGGCGGGGCGCCGCCGACCGTATCGTAGACCGAGGCACCTTCAGAAGAAGCCACAACTTCCTGAGCGTTTGGATCGGGTTTGACCTTATAGGGGCCGTCGGGCGCCCTTACGACCACAGCCTCGCCGAAACCAGTCGAACCACCAAGGAAGGCCCAGCCGGCGAAACCAGTCGCCATAATGAGGACGGCCGCGGCAACTGCTGTCATGAGGCGACGGCGGCCGAGCGAGTTGGAAGGCTCGAACTCCGGGTCGCCAACATGGGGCGGAAGAACGCCGAACTCATCAACGACCGGGTCGACACCATCGCGTTCGAACTCGGCCATGAACTCGTCGAGAGCCTGATCGTCCCACGGATCGTAAGCCTGGCTGGTCTTGCGTGCGTTGGCCGGTTTGTAGACCTGGCCGGTGCGCACATCGACCGGGTTCATCGACGCGATATCCTGTTCCAGTTCGGCAGCGAGGGCGTCGACAAACTGGTCCATATCAGCGTCGCTGGCTTCGCGGCCACTGAGAAGGTCTTCATAGAAGCGCTCTTCTTCGGTGAGCCGCCTATCGCCATCGGATACGGCGGGCCGCATCGGGGACTCTTCGGCTGCGCTGCTCCTAACCATCGGCGTCGCTCTTCCCGTTTTTTTCTTCGCCACCGCCAGGACCAGACGATCCGACGAGACGATTACCTCATCTCTTGGGGCGCATTGACGCCAAGAACCTCAAGGCCCGACGCGAGAACGTTCCTGACTGCCTTGACCAGAGCCAAGCGCGCGTGGGTCAACAGTGGTTCATCAGGGTTAACAAAACGCAAATTTACATTTTCCTTGCCGGCGTTCCAATGTCCGTGGAAGTCGCCAGCCAGTTCATACAGATAAAAAGCGACCCGGTGTGGCTCATGGGAGTCGGCGGCGGAGTCAATAACGCGGGGAAATTCGGCCAATTTACGGATCAACGCCAACTCGGACGGGTCGGAAAGCAAATATAGCGGGGCTGCCGATTCGTCGGCAGCGGCCACTTCGGGTGCCGTTTCGCGCGCTTGGCGCAGGATCGAATGGCAGCGCGCATGCGCATACTGGACGTAAAAGACGGGGTTGTCCTTGCTCTGTTCCTTCACCTTGACGAAGTCGAAGTCAAGGGGAGCGTCGTTCTTGCGCATCAGCATCATGAAGCGCACGGCGTCACGGCCGACTTCCTCGACGACCTCGGCGAGCGTGACGAAATCGCCGGAACGCTTACTCATCTTGACCGGCTCGCCGCCCCGATAAAGCTTCACCAACTGGCAGAGACGGACGATCACCTCGACAGTGCCGCCGGAAATGGCGTTACCGACCGCTTCGAGCCTTTTGACATAACCGCCATGGTCGGCGCCAAGGATGAAGATCATCTGCTTGAAGCCGCGCTGATACTTCGAGCGCATGTAGGCAACGTCGGCGGCGAAATAGGTATAGCTGCCGTCAGATTTGACCAGGGGACGATCGACATCGTCACCGGCGGACGACGAGCGGAAGAGCACCTGCTCGCGATCCTCCCAATCGTCGGGCAGTTGCCCCTTGGGCGGCGGCAGGCGGCCATCATAGACGAGGTTGCGCTTGCGGAACTCCTCAATCATCTCGGCGATTTCGGAGGGCTCGTTGCCGCGCGGATCGTGCAGCGTCTTCTCGGAGAAGAACAGGTCATGCCGGACGCCAAGCATTGCCAGATCGTCACGGATCATGTCCATCATCATGTCGACGGCGAGCTTCTTGATAACCGGCAACCACTCGGCCTCCGGCATCGTCAGCAGCCGGTCACCCCAGCTCGCCTTGAGCGCCTCGCCCACAGGCTTCAGATAGTCACCGGGATAAAGCCCTTCCGGGATTTCGATCGTCTCGCCCAGCGCCTCGCGGTAGCGCAGGAAAGCGGAGCGCGCCAGCACGTCGATCTGTCCGCCGGCGTCATTGATGTAATATTCCTTGGTGACGTCAAAACCGGCTTTGGCCAGTAGGCGGGCGAGCGCATCGCCCACCACGGCGCCGCGGCAATGGCCGACGTGCATCGGCCCGGTGGGGTTGGCCGAGACATATTCGACATCGACCTTGAGGCTCTTGCCAAGATTCGTCACACCCACGTCCAGCCCTTCGGCCAGCGACGTCTTCAAAAAGCCGGTCCAGAAAGCCTTGGATATGCGGAGGTTGATGAACCCCGGGCCAGCCACCTCGACCACCTCGACATCCGGATCGTTCCGGAGCGCCACGGCGATCTCTTCGGCGAGCTCGCGCGGCTTCTTGCCCAGCGGCTTTGCCAAGAGCATGGCGGCGTTGGTGGCGACATCGCCATGGCTCGCATCGCGCGGCGGCTCGACGGCGACGCGCGCGAGCACATCGGCGGGAACGTCGAGCAACAGGGAAGCGATGGCCGAGCGAATGCGCTCGCCGAACACCTGGAAGATATTCATCGGGTACCTCGTGGGAGCCGGATTCCGGCCATTCGGCGAGGGGCCTAGCGCAATTCCGGCGTATCGTCAAACCAGCGGCGGTGTTCCTGGATGGCGAAACGGTCGGTCATGCCGGCGATATAGTCGCCGACCCGCCGGGCGAGAGCGGTCTCGTCACTGGCATCGAGATCGCGCCGCCATTCCTCCGGCATGAAGTCCGGATGGGTGACGTATTTATCGAACAGGTCTTTCACCACACGATCGGCATCGCGGCGCACCCGCATGACCTCCGGATGCCGGTACATGCGTGGAAAGAGAAACCCCTTGATGGCGGCGTCAATGGCGGCCATTTCCTCGGAAAACATCACCACCGTGTGGCCGGCCTGCCGGATGTCGTCGGATGACCGTGGATTGAGGGCGGCGAGCCGGCCAAGCGCTGCGGCAATCACGTCCTCCACCATGGCGGTGATCAGTCGCCGGGTGATTTCGTGGATGGTACGATGCCGGTCGAGGCCAGGATATTTCGTCTCGATCGCCTCGAGGAAGCCGCCGATCAGCGGCAGCGGCCTGAGGTCATCGAGGGAAAACAGCCCGGCACGCAGCCCATCGTCAATGTCGTGGGCGTCGTAGGCAATATCGTCGGCAATCGCCGCGCACTGCGCTTCGGCACTGGCATATGTGTCGAGCTTGAGAGAATAGAGGTCGGGATAGGCAAGGAGGGCCACCGGCAGCCCTCGCTCGGCATGGCGGCCGATCGGCTTGCCGTCCGTGTCGGTCAGCGGGCCGTTGTGCTTGACCAGGCCTTCCAGCGTTTCCCAGGACAGGTTGAGCCCGTCGAATTCGGCGTAGGAATGTTCCAGCTCGGTGACCGCCCGAAAGGACTGGGCATTATGGTCGAAGCCGCCGAAGCCCGCGAGACAGGCGTCGAGCGCGTCTTCGCCGGTGTGGCCGAACGGCGTGTGGCCGACGTCGTGGGCGAGCGCCAGCGCTTCGGCGAGATCCTCATTCAGCCTCAGGGCACGGGCAAGCGCGCGGCCGATCTGCGCGACCTCCAGCGTGTGGGTGAGACGGGTGCGGTAATGATCGCCTTCATGAAACACGAAAACCTGGGTCTTGTGCTTCAGACGACGGAAGGTGGTGGAGTGGATGATGCGGTCGCGGTCGCGCTGGAACGGCGTGCGCGTCGGGCTCGCCGGCTCTGGATAACGCCGGCCGCGGCTTTCCTCCGGGTGGACGGCAAAAGGCGCCAGCGGTTCCGTACCAAACCCTAGACCTGCCACGATGACCTCCCGAACATGTGTTCAGCCTCGGCAAATGCGCATGACCGGCTCTCGCAGCCGCCATTTGACTTTGCCATCCGCTGCCTTACGTATGTCAGCAGGGATCACACTTTCAAGTCATTCGAGCCCTAGGAACCGCCATGGAAGTTCTCACCGCCAACATCACCATGACCGCCGGCGCCGCGCGCCGGATCTCCAAGGTATTGGAGAAGCAGCCCGGCAAAACGGCGTTGCGGATCTCGGTCGAGGGCGGCGGCTGCTCGGGCTTTTCCTATCGATTCGACCTCGTCGAGGGACAAAATGCCGATGATCTCGCCATCGAGCGCGATGGCGCGACAGTGCTGATCGACGCGGTTTCGCTGCCTTTCATGGACGGCTCCGAGATCGACTTCGTCGACGACCTGATGGGGCAGTCCTTCAAGATCAACAATCCGAACGCCACGTCGAGCTGCGGCTGCGGGACATCATTTTCCGTCTGACGCCGACTTTCAAACCGTCAGCAGCGTCGAGCCGACCGTTTCTCGGGCCTCCATGGCCTTGTGGCAGGCGACGGCGTTGGTCAGCGCGAACTTCTGCCCGACGTTGATCGTCACCACCTCATTTCGGATCTGCTCGAACAGATCCTCTGCGCAGGCGTCGAGATCGCCGCGCGTCGCGGTGTAGTGACCGAGCGTCGGACGTGTCGCATAAAGCGACCCTTTCTGCGACAGAATGCCGAGATTGAATTCCGATACCGTTCCCGAGGAATTGCCGAAGGAGACGAACAGGCCGCGCGGCTTCAAACAGTCGAGCGAAGCCGGGAACGTATCCCTGCCAACCGAATCGTAGACGACATCGCACTTGGCGCCGCGCGTTATCTCGCCGACGCGGGCGACGAAATCGTCGGTACGATAGTTGATGACGTGCGTGTAGCCGCAGGCCCTGGCTATCTCAGCCTTCTCTTCCGAGCCGACCGTGGCGATGGAGGTCGCGCCAATCGATTTCAGCCATTGACCGGCGATCTGGCCGACGCCACCGGCACCGGCATGAAACAGCACGGTATGATCGCGCGTCACCTGAAAGGTCTGGCGCAGCAGATATTGCACCGTCATGCCCTTGAGGAGGCTCGCCGCGACGGTAAAACCATCGATGTCGTCGGGAACGCGGACCAGCCTCTGCGCCGAGATGAGGCGCGCTTCGGTATAGGCGCCGACCGATCCGGCATAGGCAACACGATCGCCGGGATGGAACTGGGCAACACCCTCACCCACCTTTTCCACGATGCCCACGGCTTCGGCACCCGGGATGAACGGCAGGCCGGCCGGCGCGGGATAAATGCCTTTGCGGTAGTAGGTGTCGATGAAGTTGACGCCGATCGCGGTGTGCCTCAGGCGCACTTCCCCCGGACCGGGCATGCCGACTTGGACTTCCTCGACGGACATCACTTCGGGTCCGCCCGTTTTACGGACGACAATCGCCTTCACCATGGCCTTCACTCCCGCAAACCTAGGGCTATGTGGTCGAAATCTTCGTATCACCAACGGCGGCGGGCTCGCCAACTATCTTTTGTTGGCTGCCAGGAACGGCGACCAGCGGATCGGCTTCGCGGGCGAAAACGCCCGACATCGCCACGAAGGGCAGCATCAGCAGGAAAGCCGCCGTCAGGCCGAAATGTTGGGCCACGAAGCCGACACCGGGCGGCGCCAACAAGAAGATGGAAGTGATGATCATCGACATGGCCGCGACGTTGCGCGCCGCGTCGCCCGGCTTGTCACCGGCCGCCGCCACGCCGATCGGCATGACCAGCGAAACGCCGACGCCCATCAGTGCCAGCGACAGACCGGAGATCGCGATATGCGGCGAAAAGATAAAGCCGATCAGCCCGACGGCCGTCGTCGTTGCGCAGACGCGGACGATGCCGGACGCCCGATAGCGCGCCCGAAACCAGTCGCCTGCCACCCGGCCGACGAACATGGTGAGCGGGAAAGTGCCGTAGGCGGCCGATGTCCAGAACGGGCTTGGTTGAAGCTGCTCGCGCAGAAACAGCGTGCCCCAGTCGTAGACCGCGCCCTCGGCCAGCGTCACGCCGGTGGCCATGATGCAGAGACCAATCAGGCTGATGCTCGGCAACGTAAACAGCGGCGGCTTGGCACCCCCGACTGGAGAGGGAACGCGCACATACATGGAGCGCGGGAGCAAGCGGGCGATGCCAGCACAACCGACCACGCCGAGCGCCGCCACCGTCGCGAGGTGCCAGATCAATGGCACACCAAACTGGCCAAATAGACCGGCCGATA
This sequence comes from Pseudomonadota bacterium, assembly GCA_018262505.1. Taxonomy (GTDB): domain Bacteria; phylum Pseudomonadota; class Alphaproteobacteria; order Rhizobiales; family Pleomorphomonadaceae; genus Pleomorphomonas. The sequence goes on along the minus strand of JAGSYV010000016.1, from coordinate 26,712 downwards.
GGGCACCACAGACGAAGCCGAGGCTCCAGTAGCCATGACATTGGGCCATGTACTTGCCGCCGGTGGTCGTCTCCAGGCGCTGGACACCGGCGTTGCCACCGATCTCGAACAGAGTATTGCCGACACCGGCGAAGAACAATACCGCGGCCAGCACCATCCAATGGCCAGCAAGACCGATGCCGAGCACCATCATCGCGGCGAGCACCAACCCCCAGACGCCGACGCGCGCGGCGGCGAAGCGGTCCATCAATGGCCCGGCGATCGGTGCCGTGACCAGAGCCCCCACCGGCCCTAGAAAGAGCGCGAGCCCCATGGTCGCCTTGTCGACGCCGAGATGGGCAAGCAGATCCGGCATGCGCGTCAGCCAGTTGGCCGTGAGGAAGGACGAGCCGAAGTAAAGGGTGCCGATGCGCAAGGCGGTAAACACGGGACTCACCGATCAATGGGAAAAGCGGCGGCTCCGTTTATGGCGACCGCACGAGAATTGCGCCTTCGATAAAACGATTCAAATACCCGGCGCAATGCCCAGCGCCACGCATAGGCCGGCTTCGTCGCTGTTCGTGGTGGATCCGTGCTCTTCCGGACACACCGGAAAAGCGGGCGTGGCTTTGCCGAGGGACGAAAAACGCCCTGCCCTCGGTTGCCATGTCGGTTCGGGTCGGGTATGTGAAAGCCCGTTCGCGCCGGCCCTGTTGCGGGTTATACTCGGTGAAGGTGGTAACTGCCGCTGCGATCAAGGTGGGAGCGCGTAGCTCAGTCGGTAGAGCACGTGACTTTTAATCATGGGGTCATGGGTTCGAATCCCATCGCGCTCACCAAACTTACTGAATCGGGCCAGCCCACCACCACGTTGTTCAGCAACGATATCTCTGGTTATCGGCGCGCATCGAAGCTGCCGATTGTCTTCGGCAATGTGAGGCCGCCGTTCTCTCGGGCAGGTGTCGCGCTATAATAAAAAAGGAGGGGCGAACCCCTCCTTAGAAGTCGTAGGTATGGCGGACAGTAACCCGTCGGCGCTCCTTGCGAAGGAAGAAGCAGCTCGAAGCGCATCCTTCGCTCCAGGAGCGCGGTACGGGGTGACGGCACCGGATGAACGGACACTTGACGGCGTCCTGTGACATATCACTCATGATCGCTTCTTACCTCGATCGTCAATTTATCTTGTCCAGGATTATAGCATACGACTTTAGTATTAGTCACCCCTGGAGCGATCACGAAGCCGCGTTCGGTCCTGGCGTGCCTAAGGAAGTTGCAGGTTCGGTAAAGGTTTGGTTTTCCTGCCTGCGACTTTGGTCTATGAAAGAGGCATACCAACCCTCGATTTGAGGTATCGCCATGCCGGTTGCCATCGTTTCCGCCCTAGATCAGGCCGGCACCGGCCCGTTTCAGCGACGACTTCTCGGCATCTTTGGCCTCGTATGGGCTGCCGATGCCATGCAGGTCCTGGCCGTCGGCTTTACCGCCCCATCGATCGCGGCCAGCTTTGGCCTGACAGTGCCCGAGGCGCTGCAGACCGGCACCTTGTTCTTCCTCGGCATGATGATCGGCGCGGCGCTGTTCGGTCGGATTGCCGATCGCATCGGCCGCCGACGGGTATTGCTGGTGACTGTGGCGTGCGATGGCCTGTTCGGTCTTGCTTCGGTATTCGCGCCAAACTTCGCGCTGCTGCTCGTTGCGCGTTTTCTCACCGGGGTTGCCGTGGGTGGCACACTGCCGGTCGACTACGCCATGATGGCCGAGTTCCTGCCCTCGGACCGGCGCGGGCGCTGGTTGGTAATGCTGGAGGCTTTCTGGGCGATCGGCACGGTGGTAGTGGCGCTCGCCGCCTGGGCCGCGGCCTCAGCCGGCTTGGCGGATGCCTGGCGCGCCATCCTTCTCGTAACCGCCATCCCGGCACTGATCGGCTTTTGGCTGCGCCTGATGGTACCGGAATCGCCACTCTATCTTCTCAGCAAGGGGCGGGGTGACGAGGCGCGGGCCGTCATCGACCGCGTTTTGATGGCCAATGGCAAAACGCCGCTTTCCGAGCCGCTCGTCGCCGGTGAAGCACCTCGAACCGTCCGGCTGTTGTCCCCTGCGCTGAGAAAGCGGACGCTGTTGATGCTCGCCGTCTGGTTTCTGGTGTCGCTCAGCTATTATGGGATCTTCACATGGATGCCGGCGCGGCTCGCAGGCGAGGGATTCGGATTCGTCCGCGGCTATGGCTTCCTCGTCGTCGTCGCGCTGGCTCAACTGCCAGGCTATGCACTCGCGGCCTGGGGTGTTGAGCGGATCGGGCGCAGGCCGACTCTGATCGGTTTTCTGCTGCTGTCGGCGGCTGGCTGCGTGCTGTTCGTCATTGCCGGCAACGCGAGCCTTGTGGCAACGGCGATCCTTCTGATGAGCTTTGCGCTGCTCGGCACGTGGGGCGCGCTTTACGCCTATACGCCGGAACTCTATCCGACGGCGGCGCGGGCGAGCGGCATGGGCGCCGCTGGCGCCATGGCCCGGCTCGGCGGGCTGCTGGCACCGTCGCTATTGTCGCTTCTGATCGCCCGCAGCTTCGGTGCGGCGGTGGCCCTGTTCGCCGTGCTTTTGATCTTTGCCGCGATTGCCGCCTCGCAGATCGATGCGGAAACCCGCCAGCGAGCGCTCGACTAAAGGGCAGCTAAGCCTAGACATCCAGCTTTCTGCAACACGTTCCGCGTCGAAACGTCTTCCGGGCCGCTCGGCTTTTGCGGAACTGTATCCTCATCTATTCCGCAAAAGTTTCAAATTCAATCATTTTCGATCAAAAGATAGGGGTTCGTGCGAGGTTGTGAGCGACCTTGCGAGCCAATAGCTTTCAAGACGGCTCAGCTCTCGGCGGCTTTCGTGGCAGGGACCGCGGTTGGCGATCTTTGTGCCCTCCCCCTTCGCGATCGGCGTGCGGACGCATCGGATCCAATCCCGGCAGGTTGCCGGCCACGAGCGCCGCAGCCATCGACGTGCCGGTAAGCCGGCTTCAGGAGGAACGCAGCATGTCCCATCGCATGATTCTCAACGAGACGTCCTATTTCGGCGCTGGCGCCCGTGCCGAGCTGGTCGGCGAGGTACAGCGTCGCGGCTACAAGAAGGCGCTGGTGGTCACCGATGCGGTGCTGGTCAAGGCCGGCACGGTGGCCAAGGTCACCAGCCTCCTGGACGCGGCCGGTCTGGCCTATGAGCTGTTCGACAAGGTGATGCCCAATCCGACCATCGCTGTCGTCAAGGAAGGCGTCGCCGCCTTCGCCAAAGCCAAGGCCGACTATCTCGTCGCCATCGGCGGCGGCTCGCCGCAGGATACCGCCAAGGCGATCGGCATCATCACCAACAATCCGGAATTTGCCGACGTGCGCAGCCTTGAGGGTTTTGCGCCCACCAAGACGCCGTCGGTGCCGATCATTGCCCTGGCCACCACCGCCGGCACCGCCGCCGAGGTGACCATCAACTATGTCATCACCGATGAGGAAAAGCGCCGCAAGTTCGTCTGCATCGACCCGCACGACATTCCGCAGGTCGCCATCATCGACAGCGAATTGATGGCCACCATGCCGAAGCCGCTCAAGGCGGCGACCGGCATGGACGCATTGACGCACGCTATCGAGGGTTACATCACCAAGGGTGCCTGGGAGCTTTCCGACGCGCTGCACATCAAGGCGATCGAAATCATCGGCCGCTCGCTGCGCGCCTCCTGCGCGGGCGATGCCAAGGGCGTCGAGGACATGGCGCTTGGCCAGTACGTGGCCGGCATGGGTTTTTCCAACGTCGGTCTCGGTCTCGTGCACGGCATGGCCCATCCGCTCGGCGCCTTCTACAACACGCCGCACGGCGTCGCCAACGCCGTGTTGCTGCCGACGCTGATGGCCTATAACGCCGACTTCACCGGTGAGAAGTATCGGGCCATTGCTGCTGCTCTCGGCGTCAAGGGCACCGAATCCATGCCGATCGCCGAAGCCCGCAAGGCGGCGGTAGCGGCTGTGCAGAAGTTGTCCACCGATGTCGGCATTCCCGCCAAGCTGAGCGAAGTCGGCGTCAAGGCCGAGGACATTCCGGCGCTCGCCAAGGCGGCCTTTGCCGACGTCTGCACCGGTGGCAACCCGCGCGAAACCAGCGTGCCGGAAATCGAAGCGCTCTATCGCTCGATCCTCTGACGCAACGGCTTCACCCTATCCTGAAATGACATCTGACGGCGCCCTTCGGGGCGCCGTTGCTTTTCCGTATGCAAAGTTTGCTGCGCGACAACGAGGCTGTGCGACGAGAAAGCTAGTCTCCGTTCATCGAATAACGGAGACCCCGACGATGCCCCTTGATACGATCGCCCCTGTGAGCGTGCTCGATGTGCGCCGTCTGCCTTGCGAACTCCGTCGCGCTACCATCATCGAGAGCTTCGATGCCCTGGAGCCGGGTCAAGCGATGGAAATCATCAATAGCTTCGACCCGGTGCCGCTGCGCCAGCATTTCGAGGAGCGGACCTTGGTTGGGTTCAACTGGGACTACCTCGAACAAGGACCGGATATCTGGCGCATCCGACTGACCCGGAGATGAAGCGATGAAACCGCAGATCCTCGCCGCCCTCGCAACCGTCGACGATCCCGAGCTCGGCATCGACATCGTCTCGCTCGGCCTCGTGCGCCGTCTCGATATCGGTGACGGCGCGATCCACGTCGAGCTGATGATGACGACACCGACCTGCCCGCTTGGCAGTCTGATCGCGGAAACCGCCCGCGTCGCCGTGGAAAAGGCAGCCGGAGCGGGGTGGAAGGTGACCGTCGCAATCGACAAGTCGGCTATCTGGTCGCCGGAACTCGCCGATCCGGCCGTCCGCTCGCGTTTCGAGCGCCAGCCGTCGCGTTTCGAGGCGGCCGTTTCGAAGTTCGCCGCCGGCCTGTTCGGACGCTGAGGCGCAAGAATACAACGTCGCCACCGTTTCAGATGCATCCATGGAGCCCTGCCATGACGCTCGCCCCGATTCTCCGCATCGCCCTTGCCGTGACGGCGGCGGCCTCGCTGGTGGCCGGCCTCACGGGTGGGCTGGCGCGTCTCGGCGTGGTCGCACCGGTGGGTGACCTGGCGGACATGCACGGCGCCATCATGGTTTCGGGCTTTTTCGGCACGTTGATTTCCCTTGAGCGGGCCGTGGCCGACGATCGCCTCGCCGCGCTGTTGGTACCAGCTCTGTCGGCGGCCGGTGCCGTCCTGTTGCTTTCCGGCTATGCCGAGGCGACCGCTCCCTTGTTCCTCGCTGCCGGCGTGGGATTGACGCTGCTCACGGCTCTCGCAACCTGGAAACTACCGACATTGTTCACCGGATTGATGACAGTTGCCGCTGCGCTATGGCCACTTGGAACCCTCTTCTGGATTTCCGGCCGCACGCTGGCGGAGGTGGGCTATGTCTGGCTCGGCTTCCTGATCCTGACGGTCGTCGCCGAGCGGATCGAGCTATCGCGCCTGTTACGGCCAACGCTGGCCGCTCGCGGCCTGCTGATCGTCCTCGTCGCGCTGTTTGCGCTGGCGCTCGCGCTGGGCCAGCCATGGCAAGGCTCGACGCTGCTTTCCGTGGCGCTTGCCGGCATCGCGCTCTGGCTGCTCAGGGAGGACATCGCGCTCCGCACCGTTCGCACGCACGGGTTCGCGCGCTTCTCCGCCCTCATGCTGATCTGCGGTTACGGCTGGCTGATCGTCGCCGCCGCAAGCCTTTCCCTGTTGCCGCCGGGCGAAAGCATGTACGGCCATGACGCGGCCATCCACGCCATCGCCGTCGGCTTCATCCTGTCGATGGTATTCGCCCATGCGCCGATCATCCTGCCGGCCGTCACAGGGGCACCGGTCCGCTACGTGCCGATCCTCTATGTGCCTGCGATGCTGCTGCAGATCGCGATTGGGCTGCGCATTACGTTCGATGCCATGGAGGCGACCGAAAAGCTGCGCTGTCCGGCGTGGCTGATCATCGCGGCCATCGTGATTTACGTGGCGCTGCTGCTCGGAACGATGGCGATCCGCCCGAAGACCGCGGCTTCGGTCTGAAACAGAGACCGTCAACCGGTCTTGAGCCAATCATCCACCAGACGATTGTGCAGCTTCGACGCGGCACGATAGGCACGGCACCGGTTCCTTCCGATGCGTTTGGCCTCGCCAAGCGCCGCGCCAGCGGCCACCATCAGCGCCTCGATATTGGCACCGACGTCAGCAACGGCCGCCACGCCAACGCTGGTGGTGAGCGGAATATGCTCGCCGCCTTCGGTCATCAGCCTCAGTTCCTCGGTCCGGCGGCAGAGATACTCGGCAATCGACAGACCGACGTCGAGCCGGATCGATGGCATGAACAGCGCAAACTCCTCATCGCCAATCCGCGCAACGATGTCGGGCGGGCGTACTTCACGATTCAGGACCTGAGCAAAGGCTCGGAGCGCCCGATCCCCTTCCGCCCGGCCAAAATGATCGTTGACGAAGCGGAAGTGGTCGAGGTCGAACACCATCAGCACACCGCGCTCGCAGCTCCCTTGGAGCAGTGTCTCGGCATCTCGAAAGAAGGCTGCCCGATTGGGCAGGCTGGTCAGCCGATCAATGTCCGCCGCCTTGCGGTGGAAGCGGGCGTCGCGCTGAGCAATCAGCGTCAGCATGGCAACCACAAGGAACAGCGTGAACAGCAATGCCTCCAAGACACCGACGATAAACAGCGGCGACTGATCAAAGGCGGCGTCGAAACCAAAATCGGGAAAGAGCAGGAGCAGCGGCACGCGCAGCATATAGAGCGTACCGTGAACGGCAAACAACACAGCGATCGGCAGCCGCGCCGGTAACGGCTCGACCCGACGACGCAGAATGAGCTTCCACGCGATCGCCAGCGAATAAAGGGCCATCACCATTGCCGCGAGAGCCGCGTGCAAGGCAGGTTCGTTACGGAGCAAGGGAACGGCGACGAAAGGCAGCCATGCGATGGCACCAACCGCAGCCTTCCAGACAACTGGCCGGCAGCCCTCGAAAAGCTGGAAGCCGAGCCAGATCAAGCCGTAAGCCAAGGCTAGTACGGCGTTGCCGAACAACACCGACGTCCAATCCGGCACCACCGGACGCAGCATGTAGAATGCGCAGGCAGCGGCGCCAAACCACAAGGAAGCAGCCCAGACGCCTAAGGCTGAGTTGCGTCGTTCCATCAGCCAAATAAAGCCAAAAGCTGTGCCCGCCGTTGCTCCACCGAGCACGCCTACTAACAATAACGTCGAAACGTTGATCAGCTCGCCCATGACGACCTCCACGCGTTCAAACACCGCGGGGTCACTTCATTGCAGGAACAATTATGACAACACTCGATTGTGTCAGAAAAGTGTAGGATTCAAGGCGCAACGCCAAGATTTTCCGACTCGAGGGCAGGCTTAACGCCGGCCTTTTCCTTTGAGCGATGCCAGCGACGGGTAACGCCCCTTCGGCCTTGGCGCAGGTGGCGGCGGAGGCGGTGTCGGCTTGAGCTTCAGTTTCTGTGGCTCGATGGGCGCGAGCGCGGTCGAAGCTCCGGATTTGGCATCGGCGACCATGCGGACGAGCTTCAGCAACACGGCCGCGGTGCCCTTGAGGCGCTGCTCGGGCTCCGGCCAGTCGCGCGTCAGCACGATCTTCTGGTCCGGCCGGATCTTGGCGAGCGAGCCTTGTTCGCCGATGTACTGGACAAGCGCTGCCGGATTTTCAAACTTGCCATCGCGGAAGGACAACACAAGCCCCTTCGGACCGGCGTCGATCTTGTCGATATTGGCCTTGCGGCACAGGCTCTTGATGGTGATGGTCTTGAGCAGGTGTTCGACCTCTTCCGGCAGCGGGCCGAAGCGGTCGATCAGCTCGGCACCGAAGGCGTCGATCGAACCGCTGTCCTCAAGGTCGGCGAGACGCCGATAAAGGCCAAGGCGTAGCTGCAGGTCGGGTACGTATTGGTCGGGGATCATGACCGGCGTGCCGAGCGTGATCTGCGGCGACCATTGATCTTCCACCACCTCGTCGACGATACCGGCCTTGAGCTGGGCGACGGCCTCTTCCAGCATCTGCTGGTAGAGTTCGTAGCCGACCTCCCGGATGTGGCCGGACTGCTCTTCGCCAAGCAGGTTGCCGGCGCCGCGCAAATCGAGATCGTGGCTCGCCAGTTGGAAGCCGGCCCCGAGCGTATCGAGCGACTGCAAGACCTTGAGCCGACGCTCTGCCACCGTATTGACGCGGTTCTCCGGCGGCGTCGTGAAGATGGCATAGGCGCGTGTCTTGGAGCGGCCGACGCGCCCCTTGAGCTGGTAGAGCTGAGCGAGACCGAACATGTCGGCACGATGGATGATCAGCGTATTGGCCGTCGGAATATCGAGGCCGGATTCAACAATGGTCGTCGAAAGCAACACGTCATACTGGCCTTCGTAGAAGGCATTCATGATGTCTTCGAGCTGCGTCGCCGCCATCTGGCCGTGGGCGACCGCCACCTTCACTTCCGGCACGTGCTTTTCCAGGAACTCGCGCTGGCTGGCGAGGTCGGCAACGCGCGGGCAGACGTAGAACACCTGCCCTCCCCGGTATTTCTCCCTGAGGATCGCCTCGCGGACGATCAGCGGGTCGAAGGGCGTGACGAAGGTGCGCACGGCAAGACGGTCGACCGGCGGCGTCGCGATCAGCGACAGCTCCCGGACGCCGGTCAGCGCCAGTTGCAGCGTGCGCGGGATCGGCGTTGCCGACAGCGTCAGCACGTGCACGTCGGATTTCAGCTCCTTCAGCCGCTCCTTGTGCTTGACGCCGAAATGCTGCTCCTCATCGATGATCAGCAGGCCAAGGTCCTTGAATTCGATGCCCTTGGTGAGCAACGCATGCGTGCCCACTGCGACATCGACGGTGCCATCGGCGATGCCCGCCTTGGTGGCAGCCAGATCCTTGGAGGGGACGAGGCGCGAGGCCTGCCGTACGTTGATCGGCAAGCCCTTGAAGCGGTCGTGGAAGGTGCGGAAATGCTGGCGCGACAGCAGCGTCGTCGGCACGACGACCGCCACCTGCTTACCGCTCATCGCCGCGAGGAAGGCGGCGCGGAGCGCCACTTCCGTCTTGCCAAAGCCGACGTCGCCACAGACGAGGCGATCCATCGGCCGGCCGGAGGACAAGTCGCCGGCCACCGCCTCGATGGCATTGAGCTGGTCTTCGGTTTCGTCATAGGGGAAGCGAGCGGCGAAATCGTCGTAGAGACCTTCGGGCGGCGACAGAACCGGCGCCGTCTTGAGCAGCCGGGCGGCCGCCGTCTTGATCAACTCGTCGGCGATCTCGCGGATGCGCTTCTTCAGCCGTGCCTTGCGCGCCTGCCACGCGCCACCGCCCAGCTTGTCAAGCTGCGCTTCGGTATCATCGGAGCCGTAGCGGCTCAGAAGTTCGATATTCTCAACCGGCAGGAACAGCTTATCGCCGCCGGCATAGACGATCTCCAGGCAGTCATGTGGCGCGCCAGCCGCTTCGATCGTCTTCAGGCCGACAAAGCGGCCGATGCCATGGTCGACGTGGACGACGAGGTCGCCCTCGGCAAGGCTCGTTGCTTCTTTGATGAAGTTCTCGGCCTTCTTGCGGCTCTTGGCGCCGCGCACCAGCCGGTCGCCCAGCACGTCCTGCTCGGCGATGACCACGAAATCAGGCACTTCGAAGCCGGTCTCGATACCCAGAATGGCCAGCGGCAACACGCCGGCGGGCGCCTTCAGGGCCGCGTCGAGATGGGGAACGAGTTCGGTTGCCTGGCCGCCATGGTCGCGGATGATCTGGGCAAGGCGATCACGCGAGCCCTCCGACCAGCAGGCAAGGATTACCTTGCGCTTTTCCGCGCCGAGCGACGCAATGTGTTTCACCAGCGCGTCGAAGATGTTGACATCGCCGGCCGCTCGTTCGGCGGCAAATGACCGGCCGGTCTTGCCGCCAAAATCGACCACCTTCACTGCGGATTGTTCAGGTCGGTTGAACGGTGTCAGGCGGGCGACGGCGCGACGGGCAAGCAGGCCCTGCAACTCGCTCTCGGCGAGGTACAGCGTGGTCGGCGGCATTGGCTTGTAAGGCGCGCCGGAACCGGCGGTCTTCAGCGTATCGAGGCGGGCCTCGTAGTGATCGACGATGGTGGTGAGGCGCTCGTTCACCGCCTCATCGACCAGCGAATCCACCATGATCGACGCATCGCCGGTGTAATCGAACAGAGTGCCGAGTTGCTCGTGGAAGAGCGGCAGCCAATGTTCAATACCGGCGTAGCGGCGTCCTTCGCTCACGGCCTCGTACATCGGGTCGCCCGAGGTCGCAGCCCCAAAGGCGGCGACATAGCCTTGCCGGAAGCGCTTGATCGACGCCGGGGTGATCTGCACCTCACTCATCGGCACGAGGTCCAGGCGCCTCAACTGTCCCGTTGAACGCTGGGTTTCCGGATCGAACGTGCGGATCGATTCGAGCTGGTCGCCAAAGAAATCGAGGCGGACCGGCGCTTCCGTGCCTGGCGCATAAAGGTCGAGAATGCCGCCGCGCACGGCATACTCACCGGTGTCGCGCACTGTTGAGGAACGGGAAAAACCCGCGTCCTCCAGCCAAGCCGTCAGCTTGCCCATATCGGCAATGTTGCCGGGCGCCAGCGTCATCACTTGTCCCGACACCATGGACGGCGGCACCACGCGCTGCACCAGCGCGTTGACGGTGGTCAGCATCACGAAGGGACGGGTGTCCCCGGCGTGCGCGGCCAACTCCGACAGCGTCGTCATGCGCCGGGCGACGACGGCAGGCGTCGGCGACACGCGATCGTAGGGAAGGCAATCCCAACCAGGGAATTCCAGCACGCCGATCTCTGGCGCGAAGAAGGCAAGCGCCCGCTGGAGCTGCTGTAGCCGCTGCCCGTCGCGAGCGACGTAGACCGCGTCGAGTCCCCGCCGCTTTCCCGACCGCACCAGTTCGGCAAGCGCCAGCGCCTCGGCGCCATCGGGAACGGCGGCAACCGTGACGGCGGAAAAGTCGGACAGCAGGCTAGACCAGGACAGGGGCATGGCGGCGGTATCTGCAGTGGACGGAAGGATGTTCTTCTAAAGCATTCGAAGGTAAAAGGAAACCCCAAGAAAAAACAGAAAATATAGAAATTACAATCGGTTAGCAATTCAGCATCGAACCGGCGAAGGGGCGTTGGTTGTGATTGCCCTGCTTGGGGTGCTGTACCCCCCACTCTGAAGTGGTGGAATGCGATGGACCGAAGGACCCATTCCTGCATTCTTCGACAGGGATCGTGTTTTCACATATCTATTTAGCATTCCTTCTATAATCCTTACTAAATTCGTTCATCACGACTCCGACCCTTTCTAGGCAGGTTGTGAACAGTCGGCCATGCCGAGAGGTCCATCTCGTGAGCGCAGTCCTGCATGTTCCGTCTCTTGTCATCGCGGCTGCCGTGACCGGCGGCTGTGTCTCGGTCAGCCACCTGGTGATCTGGCGAGCCGTCAGAAACGAGATTTGCGTACTTATCTGGGGCGTTGCCTACGGCCTCGCCACCATCTCCATGATCATGCTGGGGCTGCGCGGCTACATTCCGGCGTTGTTTTCCATCGTCATCAGCAATGCCATGCTGTTGTTGGCGTCCGGACTGATCTGGCTCGGTTATCGCCGCTTCATGGGCAAGTCCCCAGGCGGCGACCGTCTCTTCGCGCTGCTCGGCGCGCTCGTCTGGCTCGCCTTTGCCTGCGATCGGCAGCTCTTTGCCGATATCAATGTCAGGGCGCACATTGTCTCGATCATGCAGTTCTTCTACCTGCTGATCCTTGCCATCGAACTTGTCCGCCAATGCCGAAAGGAACGTTTGCCGGCGCTCGTCCTGACGGTGGTTGTCATCGCCTTCCAGCAAGCGATGCTGGTGGCCCGCATAATCTATCTCTTGTTGTTTCCACTCGATCCAACCATCGCTACCCTTCCGAGCGGTCCGCTGATCGGCCTTACTCTGGTCGGCTCGATGGCCGTCGTCGTTTTCTCCGGTCTCCTTCAAATGGCTCTGGTCGCTCAGCGCTCGGAGCGACGGTTTCGCATCGCGGCGGAAACCGACGAGCTGACGGGACTCGCCAATCGGCGGTGCTTCCATAAGGAAGTTCTGCCGCGTCTGGCAGACCACCCCGGCAAGGGGGCTTTAGCTCTGTTCGACCTGGATCACTTCAAACACATCAACGACACTTACGGCCATTCGACGGGCGACCGTACGCTGATCGAATTCGCGCGCATCCTTGCCAAGGCGGCCCCTGAGCGCGCCATCATAGCGCGGGTGGGAGGCGAAGAGTTTGCGCTGTTCTTTCCGGATGCAAACGTGGCCACAGCCGCAACCTTCGCGGAACTCATTCGCCAGCTCACCCACACCTGTCGGCTGGATACCACCAAAGGCGAACTTCGCTTCACAGTGAGCGGTGGAGTGGCCGGCGTGACGGACGTCGGCTCGGATTACGAGTTGCTGCATAGCGCGACAGACGCCGCGCTCTACAAAGCCAAGAGCGAGGGACGCAACCGCGTGGTTATCCATCGCCCGAATCCGCCGACGTCGCAGCACACCTTTTCACGGATCAATGAGCGGACTAGCCAACCGGCAACCGCCGCCACCTGAGGCCGATCAGCCGCTGACCGGGTGCTCGCGAGCGAAGGCGATCACCTTCGAGAACACCGCTTTGGGCGCGGTTTCGGGAACCGGTACCTTGCCGAGGATCCAGCCGAACAGTTCCCGGTCGTCAACTTCGAGAAGAGCCTCGAACTCGTCGAGTTCGGCATCCGTCAGGTTGGCAATAGCGTCGTCGGCGAACCGCCCAAGCAGTAGATCCAACTCGCGCGTACCGCGGTGCCAGGCGTGATAGAGAATCTTCCGGCGTCGTGGCGAGAGGTCATCGGACGTGCGGCTAAGTCCCGACATCGGCTTTTCTCCTGAAAATCGAAAGGGAATTCAGCCCGCGGGCGTGCCCTCGCCTGTCTGATAGCGGAATTCTACGGTGAAAGGCAACGCTCGCCGGTTGTCCGCCGTATCCGCAACTGCTCAGGGCTGCTATAGGGGGCACCCTTTTCCAGTATTGCTTCGGCTTTTTATCATGCACCCCGCTTCATCCGGCCGTTGGTCCGAGCTCGTCGCCCCGCATCATCTGGCAGCCTCGCTCACGCTGATGCTTGCCACGGCGATCTTCGCCTTCAATGCCTTTCTGGTATCGACCGCGATGCCAACGGCGGTGGGTGAATTGCATGGCGAGGCCTACATTTCCTGGACGCTCACCGTCTATATCGTCGCCTCAATCACCGCCGGTGCCTCAGCACCGCTCCTCAAGGCGCGCTTTGGCGCACGACGCTGCCTGTTCGTGGCGAGTGGCGTGTTCGCCGTCGGCACGCTTGCCGCGGCGCTGTCGCCCAGCATGGAACTGGTTCTCGTTGGCCGCACCGTTCAGGGAGCCGGCGAAGGCTTGGTTGCGGCCGTCGCCTTCGCGCTGATTCCGCAGCTCTTCCCGGCGCGACTGGTCGCAAAGCTGTTCGGTGCCGAGGCGATCGTCTGGGCCGTCGCTGCTTTCGGCGGGCCAGTGCTGGCCGGCGTCATTACGGAAATGGTGAGCTGGCGCGCCGCCTTCCTCGTCAACCTGCCGATCGTCGCCGTATTCCTGTTTCTCGTCCACATGGCGGTGCCGCAAGAGGCACGCAACCACGACGCCGGGATCTTTCCAGGCGTGCGGCTTGGTCTCGTGGCGCTTGCCATGATGGCGATCTCGATTGCCGGCGTTGCGTTCGAGGAATCGTGGAAGGCTGCCATCGTGGTGGCCGGCGCCGCTCTTGCCCTGACCGCCGCCGTGCGCATCGACTTGTCCGCCCGCGTGTCGATCCTGCCGCGAGGCGCCTTCGGGCTTTCCAGCGTACCGGGGTTGGGTCTCTGGACGATCTTCTTCCTGCCGCTGGCCCAATCGGTAACCGGTGTTTTCCTGGTCTATGTCATACAGCATCTCTGGGGATATGGACCCGCCTTGGCAGGCGGCATCGGCGCCATACTGGCCGTCGCCTGGAGCGGAGGCGCCGTGACGGTTGCCAACTTCGACGGCAGGGGAAGGCGGTTGGCGTTCGTAGCTATCGGTGCGTCGGTACTGGTCGTCGGGCTTCTCGTCGGCCTCACGGCCATGGCCCAACACCTCCTGGCATTGGTCATGCTTGGCCAGTTGGTCATCGGCCTCGGCATGGGGATTGCCTGGGGCAGCCTCTGCCAGGTGGTGATGGAAACCCACCCCGAGGGCGAGCGCGACAAGGCGTCGGCGCTGCTGCCGACGCTGCAATCGGCCGGCTATGCCGCGGGCTCGGCGATCTTTGGCCTAGTCGCCAATCTCGCCGGCTTCGCGAGTGACCACTCGCCAGAAGGTCTCCGTTTCGCAATGATCATTGCCTTCGCCGCTGCGATCCTGTTGGCACTGCCGCCGTTCGCCTTCGCTCTTCGCATGGGCAAGCTGCATCGGGCCGACATATACGGCTGAGCGTCAGATCGAGACCTCACCGCCGGGGACGATGCCGGCGTCCTGAAGATGGGCGACGACATGCTCGGCCAGCAAGTCGGCGGCGGCTGACGTGGTATCGAGGTGTATCTCCGGGCTATCAGGCGCCTCGTATGGCGATGAGATACCAGTGAAACGGGCGATCTCGCCGGCCCGTGCCTTGGCGTAGAGGCCTTTGGGATCGCGTGCCTCAGCGACATCGAGCGGGGTATCGACGAAAACCTCGAAGAACTCGCCCTCCTCCACCAGTTCCCGAGCCAATTGACGCTCAGCACGGAACGGGGAAATGAAGGAAACCAGCACGATCAGGCCGGCGTCGACGAACAACTTGGCCGTCTCGGCAACGCGCCTGATATTCTCGACCCGGTCGGCATCGGAGAAACCGAGGTCGCGGTTGAGGCCGTGGCGGACATTGTCACCATCGAGAATGTAAGCATGGCGACCAAGTGCGGTCAGCTTCTTCTCGACGAGGTTGGCAATGGTGGACTTTCCGGCGCCGGAGAGGCCCGTGAACCAAACGACGGCCGGTTTCTGCCCCTTGGCGAGTGCCCGCGCGCGTTTGTCGACATCAAGCGCCTGCCAATGGATGTTGCCGGCGCGGCGCAAACCGTGATCGATCATGCCAGCGCCGACAGTGAGATTGGAAAGCCGGTCAATAAGAATAAAGGCACCGGTCTCGCGGTTGACCGCATAAGGATCGAAGGCAACCGGCTCGGACAAGGAGAGGTTGGTGATACCGACCTCGTTGAGAGCAAGGCTCTTCGCCGGCAGCTCACCGCCGGTGTTGACGTCGATCTTGTGACGGATCGTCGTGACCTGGACGGTCACTTGGCGGGCGCCGATCTTGAGGAGATAGGGGCGCCCGGGCAGGAGTGGCTCGTCGGCCATCCAGATCAGATGGGCGGCGAACTGGTCGGACACTTCCGGCCGGTCCGCGACGGACGACAGCACATCACCGCGTGAGATGTCGATCTCGTCGGCGAGCGTCAGCGTCACCGCTTCGCCGGCCGAAGCAGCATCAAGCTCGCCGTCGAAGGTAACGATCGACTTCACCGTCGATGTCCGGCCGGATTTTGCGACCACCACGGCGTCGCCGCGCCTGACGGTACCGGACGCAATCGTGCCGGAGAAGCCACGAAAATCAAGGTTCGGGCGGTTGACCCACTGCACCGGCAGACGGAACGCCCGTTCGGTCGCGTCATCGTCGATGGCCACGGTTTCCAGATGCTCGACCAGCGTCGGACCTTTGTACCAGGGAATGCGGGCGCTGCGCTCAAGCACGTTGTCGCCATAGCGCGCACTGAGAGGAATAGCGGTCAGCGTTTCGAAGCCGAGATCGGCGGCGAAAGCTCGGTAGTCGGCGACGATGTCCTCGAAGACGGCCTCGGAAAAATCGACAAGGTCGATCTTGTTGACCGCCAGCACAATGTGGCGAATGCCGACCAGCGACACGATGAAGGAATGACGGCGCGTTTGGGTCAACACGCCGCGCCGCGCGTCGATCAGGATCACGGCGAGGTCGGAGGTGGACGCACCGGTCGCCATGTTGCGCGTGTATTGCTCGTGGCCGGGCGTGTCGGCGACGATGAACTTTCGCTTGTCCGTGGAGAAAAAACGGTAGGCGACGTCGATGGTAATACCTTGTTCGCGCTCGGCCTCCAGGCCGTCGACAAGCAGCGCCAAGTCGATGTCGTCGCCGACGGTGCCGTGCTTGCGCGAATCTCTCTCGAGGCTCGAAAGCTGGTCCTCGAACAGCAACTTGGAATCGTAGAGCAAACGGCCGATCAGGGTCGACTTGCCGTCGTCAACCGAACCGCAGGTGAGAAAGCGGAGCAGGCTCTTGCGTTCGTGTCGGCCAAGATAGTCGGTAAAAGCGGTGGCATCGGCGGCGACGTTCGGGTCGATGGCGTTCATCAGAAATAGCCTTCCCGCTTCTTCTTTTCCATGGAGGCGGCATCGTCGTGATCGATCAGGCGACCAGAGCGCTCGGACGTCCGGGCGATCAGCATCTCGCGGACGATTTCCGGCAGAGTTGCCGCGTCGCTTTCGACAGCGGCAGTCAACGGATAGCAGCCGAGCGTGCGGAAGCGAACGCGGCGCAATTCGGGCGTTTCACCCGGCTGAAGCGGCAGACGATCGTCGTCCACCATGATCCACTGCCCCCCCCGATTCACCACCGGTCGCTCGGCGGAGAAATAGAGCGGCACGATCGGGATCTTCTCGAGCAGGATATATTGCCAGATGTCGAGTTCGGTCCAATTGGACAGCGGGAAGACGCGGATGCTTTCGCCCGGTCGGACGCGGGCATTATAGAGATGCCAGAGTTCCGGCCGCTGGTTCTTGGGGTCCCAGGCGTGGGTGTCGGTGCGGAATGAGAAGACGCGCTCCTTCGCCCTGCTCTTCTCTTCGTCCCGGCGGGCGCCGCCGAAGGCCGCGTCGAAACCATGCGCAGATCGAGCCCTTCCTTCTTCACCGTCGCGTCGCGGAAGGCGATCATCTCGCGAAACTTCCAGGTGGTGTCGACGTGCAGCAGCGGAAACGGCAACTTTCCAGGATAGAAAGCCTTGAGCGCCAGGCGCAGCATGACCGATGAGTCCTTACCGATCGAATAGAGCATGACCGGATTACGGAATTCGGCGGCGACCTCGCGGATAACGTGGATGGATTCCGCTTCGAGACGCTTCAAATGGGTCAGACGATCCTGGGACACCTGAACTCACCTCGTGCGCGATGAACGTCGCGGCTTCCTCTCTGCCGGTCCCCTGACCGGAGATACTGACGAAGCGGTATCAAGCCCCCCCGATGCTCTCAAGAAAGCGCGCACTCCTGCGAAAGGAGAAAAGAGAAAATCTTTCCGTCGAGACCGTTTTGCTTTGGCCGAATGTCAATCTCGGCTAACAATATCTATTATCTACTAGTTTTGTATTCTAATGGCGCCGTTCACGACCTTCGGCGCGCGCCGCCTCATGCTCTCTCGGGAGCGGCGGCCGTCGATCCACGGACGATCAGTTGCACACCTCGGCGACCGCGCCCGGCTTTTGCCCAGCCACCCGGGCCAGCGCCATCTCGGCGACGCGGGCACCAGCAGCACGGATCGAGGACCGCGTCGTCGTCAACTGAGGGTGGAACTGGTCGGCCGGGAAGGCGGGCATTTCGTCGTCATGGGCAACGATCGACAGGTCGCGCGGCACTTCGAGACCGAGTTCGGCGGCGGCGCGCAGCACACCGAGCGCCACCAGAATGGAGCCGCATAAAATGGCCGTCGGCCGCGCATCGCTTTCCAGCGCCTGACGGGCGCAACGATAGGCGTTCTCGGCGGTCATCGGCATGAAATGCTCTTCGAGCAAGCCCTCGGGCAGCCCGGCGGCGGCAAAAGCGACGGCGGCGCCCCGCGAGCGATCCTGCGCAAAAGTGAAGTGTTCCTCACCGTTCATCAGCATGATGCGACGGTGCCCCAGTTGGATCAGGAAGCTGGTCGCCTGCTGGAAGGCGCCGAAATTGTCGATATCAATATAGGAGACCCCGGCCGGTTCCGGCGGGCGGCCATGCACGACGAAGGGGAATTCCAACTCGCTCAGCAGGGCAATGCGCGCGTCGGTAACCTGCGGTGCCGACAGGATGATCACATCGACGGTGCCGTCGCGGGCCAGCCGGCCGAAGCTGACAATCTCGTCACGCGGCGTCGACGGACTGATGAGAATATCGAACCCCTCCTTGGCGCTGGTCTCGGCAACGCCGGCGAGATATTCGACGAAAAGCGGATCCATGAACGCGTTTCGCTCGGCATTGAATACAACGCCCAAAGCGTGAGCACGCCCGGTTGCAAGGCGCCGAGCCGCCGGGCTCGGCCGATATCCGAAACGTTGCGCAGCGGCGAGCACGATTTCGCGCGTTTTCTCGCTGACCTCGGGATATCCGTTGAGCGCACGACTGACAGTCGTCTGCGACAGACGCAGCTCGGCAGCCAATTCCTTAAGATTCATTATCACTTTCCGTCGTCATCGGACGGTCGTCTCGTTCTTCCCCCCGGAAGCCTGGAGCCGACGCCGATGAGCGAGCCTTACCATTTGTAGCGATACTGTTACACCCCATTGACCACCCTGCTCAAAGGATCGGCATGGCTCGAGCTGCCATCCAGGCGGTCCAAACCCTTCCTGCAAACGGTTACATTGACCAGTTGACAGGAACTTTCCTTTCAAGGATGATCCCCTCGTTCAAAGCGCTTTGGGGGATTCCAGGCGCTTCGCACCCAGTGCGGCATTCGGGAGAAGTGCCGCATTCAAGGGAGGACTTGATGCTTCATTCAGCCCTGCGTGCCGGTCTTTTCGCCGGCGCGGTTTTCTGCGCATCCGTCACGATGGCCGCCCAGCTTGCGATCGTGTCCGGTGACTCCGGCAACGGACTGGCTTTCCTGCAGAGCCAGTTGAAGGACTTCGAGGCGAAGACCGGCAATACGGTGAAAATTGTGCCGATGCCGCCGTCGACCAGCGACCAGTTCGGCCAGTATCGGCTGTGGCTTGCCGCCGGCAACGCCGATATCGACGTCTACATGACCGACGTCATCTGGGCACCGCAGCTGTCCGATCAGTTCCTTGATCTGACTGCCGCCGCCAAGGATGTGGTCAAGGATCATTTCCCGTCGATCATTGAATCGCAGACAGCTAACGGCAAGCTGGTGGCCATTCCAGGCTTCACCGACGCGCCGGCGCTGTTCTACCGCAAGGATCTGCTTGAGAAATACGGCAAGCCGGTTCCCAAGACCTGGGACGAGATGGCCGCCACGGCCAAGGAAATCCAGGACAAGGAACGCGCAGCCGGCGCCAAGGACCTTTGGGGTCTCGTCTTCCAGGGTAACGCCTACGAAGGCCTGACCTGTAATGCCCTGGAGTGGGTGAAGTCGTTCGGTGGTGGCCAGATCGTCGAAGCCAACGGCGACATTTCCATCAACAATGAGAAGGCAGCCAAGGCCCTCGAAACAGTCAAGGGCTGGGTCGGCACCATCTCGCCCCCGGGCGTGCTCGCCTACCAGGAAGAGGAAGCCCGCGGCGTCTGGCAGACCGGCAATGCGGTGTTCATGCGCAACTGGCCCTACGCCTATGCGCTCGGCAACGGCGCGGACAGCGCAGTGAAGGGCAAGTTCGGCGTGTCGCCGCTGCCAGCAGCGACCACGAGCGACAAGCCGGCTGCGACGCTTGGTGGCTGGAACTTCGCGGTGTCCAAGTATTCCAAGAATCCGGAAGAGGCGATCAAGCTTGCCTTGTTCCTCGGTTCGAAGGAAGTCCAGAAGAACCGCGCTATCAACCAAACCAACCTGCCGACGATCGTCTCCCTCTACGATGATCCCGACGTGGCGAAGGCCGCGCCGATCATCCCGCAGTGGAAAGACGTGTTCATGAATGCCGTGCCGCGTCCATCGGCCCCGACCAAGGTCAAGTATAACGAGGTATCCTCGCTGTTCTGGTCGGCTGTCCACGACACGTTGTCGGGCAACGGGACGGCTGCTGACAACCTCGAAATCCTCGAGGCCAAGCTGACCGAACTCAAGGGATCCGGCTGGTAAGCCGCGCCACTCTCCGGCCGCCCGACGTCGTCTTGGACGCTCGGGCGGCCGGATCCTTCCGGAGCGGCTCGTTCCGCCCTGCCCGTCTTGTGGATTTCGAGTTGAAAGCCGCCAGAGCTTTTCAGCCGACGAGGCAGCTGTCGGACGTCCCTCTGTTTCCGGACTGCGCGTGACCGGTGCCGCCGCGGCGGACCGATGCCCTCCATCGCAGGAATTGCCATGGCCTCCACACATTCGACGATCCGGATCATGCCGACCGGCCCGGGGCACCCTAAACGGGTGAGGTCCGAACTGATGCGCCAGCGCCTCAGGGCAGCCGGCTGGTTCCTGGTGCCAATGCTGGTTGCTCTCGCCATTGTTGCCGGATGGCCGCTTCTCAGGACCATCTATTTCTCGTTCACCAACGCCTCACTGACCAATCTCGATGGCGCCGAGTTGGTCGGTTTCAAGAACTACCTGAGTTGGACGGTCCTGAAGAGCGGCCGCGTCATCTGGTCCGGCCTCCTCTCCGATCCCGCCTGGTGGAACGCGGTCTGGAATACGGTTCGGTTCGCGGTGCTCTCGGTGGCGCTCGAAACCATTCTCGGCACGGTCGTGGCGCTGGTGCTCAACGCCGAGTTCAAGGGGCGCGGCCTCGTGCGCGCCGCCATCCTCATTCCCTGGGCGATCCCGACCATCGTGTCAGCGCGGATGTGGAGCTGGATGCTGAACGACCAGTTCGGCATCATCAACGACATGCTGATGATGCTGGGCCTCATCGACCACAAGATTGCCTGGACCGCCTCGTCGGACACGGCGATGATCGCCGTGCTGATCGTCGACGTCTGGAAGACGACCCCCTTCATGGCGCTTCTCATCCTTGCCGGTCTGCAGATGATCCCGCGCGACATCTACGAGGCGGCAGCCATCGATGGCGTTCATCCCGTCAGGACCTTCTGGCGGGTGACACTGCCGCTGGTCCGGCCGGCGCTGATGGTGGCGGTAATCTTCCGTCTGCTCGACGCCATGCGCATTTTCGACCTGATCTATGTGTTGACGCCCAACAGCGCGCAAACCAAGACTATCTCCGTTCTGGCCCGCGAGAACCTGATCGACTTCGACAAGTTCGCCTACGGCTCGGCGCAGTCGACCATGCTGTTCCTGATCATCGCCCTGATGACTATCCTCTACATCTGGCTCGGCAAGGTGCGATTCGACGGGGGAGATCGGTGATGCTCTGGTCCTACACCAAAACCTCTGCCTTCTACCTGCTGGTGGCAGTGATCGTCTTCGTCTCGATCTTTCCGTTCTACTACGCGATCCTGACGAGCTTCAAATCCGGTACGGCGCTGTTCGAGGTCAACTACCTGCCGGTCCACTTCAGCCTCGACAACTATGTCTCGGTGCTGACAACCGGCGTGTTCGTCCGCAACCTCGGCAACTCGATCCTGGTGGCGACGTCGGTGGTGGTGCTGGCGCTGTTTCTCGCGGTAACCGCCGCCTTTGCGCTGGCCCGCGTCAGCTTCCGCGGCCGCGGCCTGCTCCTGATGACCATCCTCGCCGTGTCGATGTTTCCGCAGATCGCCGTGCTGGCCGGGCTATTCGAGCTTGTGCGGGCCTTCGGCCTGTTCAACACGCCCTTCGCGCTGATCTTCTCCTACACGATCTTCACCCTGCCCTTCACGGTCTGGGTTCTCACCACCTTCATGCGGGACCTGCCGATGGAGATCGAAGAGGCGGCAATCGTCGACGGCGCCAGCCCGTGGATCATCATCACCAAGGTGTTCATGCCGCTGATGTGGCCGGCCCTGGTGACGACGGGCCTTTTGGCCTTTATCGCGGCGTGGAACGAGTTCCTGTTCGCCTTGACCTTCACCTCTTCCAACGAGACGCGCACGGTGCCGGTCGCCATCGCGCTCCTGTCAGGAGCAAGCCAGTACGAGATTCCCTGGGGTCGCATCATGGCGGCATCGGTGATCGTTACCGTTCCACTCGTCGTTCTGGTGCTGATTTTCCAGCGCAAGATCGTGCAGGGGCTGACGGCCGGCGGCGTCAAGGGCTAGGAAGGGGTTGCGATCTTCCAAAAGGAAGCGAAGCGGCGAAACCCGCTTTGCGCCCGCAGCGTCGCTCCACGACACGGACCATGCCGACGCCCTCCCCGCCGGCATCGATGAAGAGAAAGACCTGTCGACGATGAATATGCCTGACCAAGCCGCCGCGACTCTCTACCGAGCCTCCGATCCAGACTGGTGGCGTGGCGCGGTGATCTATCAGATCTACCCGCGCTCATTCCAGGATTCCAACAGCGACGGCATCGGCGATCTGGCCGGCATCACGGCCCGCCTCGGCTATCTCGAAGATCTCGGCGTCGATGCCGTCTGGCTGTCGCCCTTCTTCAAGTCGCCGATGAAGGATTTCGGCTATGACGTTTCCGACTATTGCGATATCGACCCGATCTTCGGCTCGCTCGACGACTTCCGCAAAATGGTTGCCGAAGCGCATCGGCGCGGCATCAAGGTGATCATCGATCAGGTGCTGAGCCACACGTCCGATCAGCATCCGTGGTTCTCGCAAAGCCGGCACGACCAGATCAACCCCAAGGCGGACTGGTACGTCTGGGCGGACTCCAAGCCGGACGGCACGCCGCCCAACAACTGGTTGTCGGTGTTCGGCGGCTCGGCTTGGGAATGGGATACTCGTCGCTGCCAGTATTACCTGCATAACTTCCTGACCAGCCAGCCCGACCTCAATTTTCATGCCCCGGCGGTACAGGACGCGTTACTTGATGTGCTGAAGTTCTGGCTTGACCTCGGTGTCGACGGCTTCCGGCTCGACACCGTGAACTTCTACTTTCACGACGAGCAGCTTCGTCCCAACCCGCCACAGACCCGACCGGTCGACGCCATCGATGCGCCGCGGGTCAATCCCTATCTTCGGCAGGACCACATCTATGACAAGAGCCAGCCGGAGAATCTCGAGTTCCTGAAGCGGATGCGCCAGTTGCTTGACCAGTATCCCGGCTCGACCACCGTGGGCGAGATTGGCGACGGTGACCGTTCGCTCAAGACGATGATTGCCTACACCTCGGGCGGCGACAAGCTGCACATGAGCTATACGTTCGATCTTCTGGGCGGCGAGCCGACGCGGGCCTATGTGGAAAAGACGCTGAAGACCTTCGAAGCGCAAGCCGGCGACGCATGGCCTTGCTGGGCGTTGTCCAACCACGACGTCGTCCGCTATGCGACACGCTTCCTGCCCTTCGCGCAGAACCCCGCGCAGCGGGACAAACTGATGGCCGCGCTCCACCTCAGCCTGCGTGGCTCGGTCTGCATCTATGAAGGGGACGAACTCGGCCTCACCGAAGCGGACCTTGCCTTCGAGGATCTGGTCGATCCCTACGGCATCCGCTTCTGGCCGGAGTTCAAGGGGCGCGACGGCTGCCGTACGCCCATGGTGTGGGAAGCCGAGGCCCCGAATGCCGGCTTCTCCACGGCCAAGCCCTGGCTGCCGGTGCCTCAGGCCCATCTCGCCAAATCGGTCGACCAACAGGTCGGCAAGTCGGAGAGCCAGTACGAGCTCTACAAGGCGATGATCGCCTGGCGCAAGACGAGCCGGGCACTGACTAAGGGATCACTGAGTTTCCTGGCGTCGGACGGCCATGTTCTCGCTTTCCTGCGCCAAGCGGGGGATGAGAAAGTCCTCTGCGTCTTCAATTTCGGTCCCACCGGCGCGGGATTCCCTGTCCCGGCGGGCCTTTCCGTGGCGGCGGTCCCCGACGTGGGATTTGCGTCAAGGGTGGTCGAGGGCATGGTGACGTTGCCCGCCGAAAGTGCCTTTTTCGCCAAGATGAAATGATCGGAACAAAAGCCCGGCCGGCCGTTGCGGGCCAGCCGGGTTCCTGGAACCGGGTTTGGGAGAACCCTTCGGAATCGCGGGAGGAGTTGCGCATGTCAGCCGGACTGAAACTCAAGCAAGTCAAAAAGGCCTATGGTGCCGTGCAGGTGCTGCACGGCATCGACCTCGACATCAAGTCCGGCGAATTCGTCGTCTTCGTCGGCCCTTCCGGCTGCGGCAAGTCGACGCTTCTGCGGCTCATTGCCGGCCTCGAGGACATCACCGAGGGTACGCTCGAGATCGGCGGCACCGTCGTCAACACGCTGCCGCCCTCCAAGCGCGGCATCGCCATGGTATTCCAGAGCTATGCTCTCTATCCCCACATGACCGTCTACGAGAACATGGCTTTCGGCCTGAAGCTCGCCAAGACGTCCGCGGGCGAGCAGGAGCAGCGGGTGCGGCAGGCGGCGGAGATGCTACAGATCACGCCCTATCTTGATCGCCTGCCCAAGCAACTCTCCGGCGGTCAGCGACAGCGCGTTGCCATCGGCCGTGCCATCGTTCGCGATCCCCAGGTCTTCCTGTTCGACGAGCCGCTCTCCAATCTCGACGCCGCACTGCGCGTTGCGACACGCCTTGAGATCGCCAAGCTGCATGAGCGCATGGCGGACACCACCATGATCTACGTCACCCACGATCAGGTGGAAGCGATGACGCTGGCCGATCGTATCGTGGTGCTCAACTATGGCGTGGTGGAGCAAGTCGGCACGCCGATGGAACTTTATCACAGGCCAGACAACCTGTTCGTCGCCCGCTTCATCGGCTCGCCGGCCATGAACATCGTGTCGGCCACCATTGCCAGTACTGGCTCGCCGGCGACGGTGCAGCCGGAAACCGGCAACCCGGTTACGGTGAATGCCACGGTCGCCGCAACCTACCTCGACGCCAAGGCAACGTTCGGCGTGCGGCCTGAAGATCTCACCCCGACAGACGGACCGGGTCTCTTTACCGGTACGGTGTCGATCGTCGAGAAGCTCGGCGAAGTGACCTTGGTGTATCTCGACACCGGTCTGCCCGAACCGATCACCGTGAAGATCGATGGCGACGTGGACATTGCCAAGGGGCAAACGTTGACCGTGACGGCACCGGCCGAGCGACTGCATCTTTTCGACGAGAATGGTGTCGCCTTCCCCCGCATGCCGCTCGCCCGGGCCGCCGAGTAACGGACACCGTGTTTCCCAGAGAACTCCCGGAAAATTCAAACTGCCGGGAGTTTTCTCTGTTGATAGTAGTTTTCCCGGTCTGCTTGGGGGCGATCGGCTCCACTTCAGAGGATGCCGACCCTTTTCAGGAACCACCAGGCGCCCCACACCGACAGCCCACCCAACAGAAATGCGAATAGCGTACCAAAGTGCTCGCCCGCGAATGGCAGGTCGCCGGTGTTCATACCGAAGAAACCGGTCACCAGTGTTGGCGGCAACAGGAAGGCCGTCATGATCGAGAGAATGTAGAGGTGACGGTTGGTTTCGGACGAGATCTTGGAATCGATCTCTTCGTGCAGAAGGCGGGCCCGATCCTGCAAGCCCTGCATTTCCTGGGATGCCGAGCCGAGCAAATCGGCAAGTGTTTCGGCCATCTCGATCGTGCCGGTCGGCAGCGGATCGGGTTCGTCCCACCGCTGATAGCGGCGGAACAGCGCCACAGAGGCCCGGAGTTGGCGGTTTAGCCGGACGACGGTGCGCCGAACTGGACCCAGGCGGCGGCGCTCATCGCGTGGCGCCGTCTCGAACACATAGTCTTCGATACGATCAAGCTCGTCCCCCATCTCGTGGATAAGGGCATCCACCACCTTCTCAAACTCGGTGACAACAGCGGCGAAAACACCGACCGCGCCATGGATGGCCAAGCCGCGATCAACCGCGAGACGCACCGCTTCGACGCAACGCAAGGGATGCAACCGCGCGGTGATGATCAGATGCTCGGACGCTGCGAAACGGAACCAACCGATGTCGCAGCACGCCATCGTCGGAGACAAGCACCACGTGATTGTCGCGATCGGTCAATGTCGCCCGCGCAGCTTCGGGGAGATCGACAAAGCCTTCGAGAAATTTCGGCACCCTGGCGTCGCTGAGAGCCAGGTGGAGCCATACGAAGCCCTCCTCGACAATCAGATCCTCGCGTTGCACGGTCGGCGGCAAGGGATGGCCGACACCAGTAACGGCATCAAAGCGATAGGCCCAGACGAAGCCGGGGATCTCGGTGTTGAGCAAGGGCCATACACTCCGGACACAGGCGCGGCGGACCGCGATTTTCCTGATAGCATGCGGGAGTGACGTTCTTCCACTGCGGCCGTTGCTTCTGGAGCGTTCCCCGAGCCCGTGGGCATCGGGCCGAAGAGAACGCTCCAGACTGCATTGGTCGGCTTCCGCTCAAGGGCGTCGAGCCGGATCAGCGGGCGCTTTGGAGATCTGGATTGGCTGGTGCCGGATCAATCCGCCAGCGCGGCCGTGATGATGAACTCAACCTTGTATTCCGGCGCGGCCAACTTGGCTTCGCCGGTGGCGCGCGCCGGGGTGTTGCCGGGTGCCACCCAGGATTCCCATACTTCGTTCATGGCGGCAAAGTCAGCCATATCGGCGAGCCACACGATGGCCTGGAGGATACGCGTCTTGTCGGTGCCGGCGGCGGCGAGCAGACGATCGACCTCGGCCAGCGCCTCGGCGGCCTGCGACTTGACGTCGCCCTTCGGCGAGCCGATCTGACCGGCGAGATAGACGGTCTTGTTGTGGATGACGGCGTTGCTCATGCGCTTGCCGGGCTCGATGCGGGTGATCGCCATGACGG
>JAGSYV010000015.1 GCA_018262505.1 Pseudomonadota bacterium | reverse complement strand
TCAGATAGCCGAGGCCAAGCGGTCTTGAACGGTAAGGATGGCAAGGCCATATAGAACGCTGATCACCGGGTGCCTCAGGGGCCCGGTCAAGGTCGCTTCGTTGCGAGGACTTTGAAAAATGACGAGATTGGCAGGCTTCTCGAGCCCGTTTCTTCTGGGCTTCGACGAGATCGAGCGGGCGCTCGACCGGGTGTCGAAGGCAGCGAACGATGGCTATCCGCCGTATAATATCGAGCGTATCGAACGCGACTCCCCGGAAGGGGATGTGTTGCGTATCACACTGGCTGTTGCAGGTTTCACACGCGAACAGCTCGACGTCTCCGTCGAGGAAAACCAGCTGGTGATCCGTGGCCGGCAGGCGGATGATAAATCCCGCCTCTATCTTCACCGCGGCATCGCGGCACGGCAATTCCAGCGTACGTTCGTCTTGGCCGAAGGCATTGAAATCCTTGGTGCCGACCTGCGAAACGGCCTTCTGTCGATCGATTTGGTGCGTCCACCGCTGGAGCGAGTGATCCGCCGGATCGAAATCAACGCTGAGGACTGACGATAAACGCGCCGGTCATCTTTTCCAAATAGACTGTGTTTCAGACCCGACCGCCGTTACCGACGGGCGGCGTCTTCTCCCTGTTCGGTTCAAGCCGGTCCGGGAGAAAGGAGTGATGTGATGGATTCTTTCACCAAGAACAGTTCCGCCGACGATGGGAAGATCATGCCTGACGCCGCCTTCCGGCAGCTCGGTGGTGGCAGCGTAGCCTATCTTCGTCGCGTCTCCTCCGATGACGTGCTGGCAGCCCATCCCGGCTACCTCGACCTCAGGCCTGGCATGAAGCTGTGGGCGTTGCATTCGGCCGATGGGCAGCCGATCATGCTGACCGACAGTCGTGAAGCGGCGATCGCCAATGCCACTGAGGCCGACCTGACACCGGTAATGGTGCACTGAGCGGACCTAGATCGTCGTGCGTCCTTACGGACGCAAGATGACGATCTAGCTTTCTATTGTTGCATCGGATTTTCCGAAATCCGGATTCCACTTTTCGGTCCGATGCTTTAACCCGACATCGCGGCGAGGGCGGCAAACCCCTCGTCTGTGGGAAAACGAGCGGCGGCCTCGACTGCGACGTGACGTGACGCAGCAAGTTCCCCTGCCTCTTTCAGTAGCCGGATTCGTCGGCGCGGCACTTCCTTAAGGAAGCGCTTGGCAAGACCCGCAAGGACCAAATCGGAAGCAATCGCCATATCGAGTTCGGCGAGCAGGGCTTCCGCCCGGCGGAGATCGCCGGCGCGCTCCATCACCTCAGCTGCAAATAGCATCAGGCCGGGGTTGATATCAGGCAGCAGCCTCAGCAAAACCTCGGGATCGATATTGGCGCCAGCGTCGAAGGCGGCGCGGGCAGCGGCGAGCCGGTTGTAGACCGGCCAATCGACCGACCGCACCAGCAGTCCACGCGCCGCCGCCTCGACGCCGACGTCACGGCGGAAAGTGGCAACGATCTTTCGAATAATATTAAGGCTATAGAGGTGGTCGTGCACCTCGTGGCTGGAGCGGAGCGGCACCAGCGTCAACCCATCCGGCAATCCCTGATCGGCAAGACGGGCGCCGACGCCGGCGTCATAGGGGTCGAAGAGAGGAACGATGATCCGCGCAGCGCCGCGACGCGGCGAGCCGAGCAAACGGCCAAGGTCGGGCTCGTTCGACCGCACGGCAAGACCAGACATCGTCGATTGGCTGCCCGGCTCGCCGATCCGAAAGTCCGGCGCAAAGGCATAAAGCTCAGCCTCCGAATGCCGGGCCGCCGCCTCCGCCGCGCCAAAAGCACCCATCGAGCTGCCATAGAGGATCAGGCGCGCCGCTTTTGCCGCCGAAGCCGCCTCCCCGATCAACCCATCGATGACCGCCTCGCGGCCGCGATACCAATTATTCACCGGTTCGTTGAAAAGCAGCAGGCTGTGCGTCGTGCTGGCGAACAGGCGTTCGAGGCCGAACTTTCCCGCCGGAACCCGTACTTGGCTGAAGATGATCACCAGCGTGTCGCTTCCCAGCCGGAAACGGTACGCCAGGCCGTCTGCCATACCTTCGGACAAGGAAGCTGTCATTTTCGGAAAGCCGCCGGTTGCCATGGTCGCACCGCTGCCGCACACCCTTGAGCGATGGTGGAGAGACGGGACATGGCTGATTCGTTACCCCAGAAAGAGTGCGCCGGAGGCCGTCCGCAGCGCCTGCCGCTGATTGACGCGTTGCGCGGCATCCTGCTCCTCGCCATGGCCTCCTATCACTTTTCCTGGGACCTCGCCAACGTGCGGCTGGTCAGTTGGGGCGTCGCCGTCGATCCGCTCTGGCGCGCCTATGCGGCAGCGATCGCCGGCAGCTTCCTGCTGTTGTCCGGCCTGTCCTTTCGCCTTGCCGAACGGGGGGGCTTCGATCCACTTCGCTACGGTGCCCGCCTTCTGCGCCTCGCGCTTGCCGCCGCAGCCGTGTCGATCGGTACCTATTTCGTTTTTCCCGATGCGTGGATCTTCTTCGGCATCCTGCACATGATGCTGCTGGCGAGCCTTCTGGCGCCTTTGCTCGTCCGGCTGCCCGGTGCGGTGTTGATCCTGCTTGCGACGCTGGCTCTCTCGCTGCCGCATCTTTGGCGGTCGCCCGTTTTCGATGGTATCGGCTGGGGCTTTCTCGGCCTCGCCGAAACCCCGCCGGTCTCCAACGATCTAGTACCCCTATTCCCGTGGATTGCGCCCTACATCGTCGGCCTTGTCATCGGCGGTCCGCTGACGCGTCTCGCCGAGCGTCAGACAAGACCGCTACGGCGCGGCTCGCATTGGCTTGCGTGGATCGGCCGCCACTCGCTGGCCTTCTATCTCCTGCACCAGCCTTTGCTCTACGGCCTCGCCGTTGGCCTCGCCGCCCTGATTCCCGTCGATGCGGCCGTGCAGCGGGCGAGCTTCGTCGCCGACTGCCGCGCCGAATATGAGCGCCACGGCGGCACGTCTGAGATGTCGGAACGCTTCTGCGGTTGCGTCGCCACATCGGTCGACGACACCGGCATTTGGTCGAACCGCGATGCCGACACAACCTTCGAGCCCCTGCTTGCCACCGCCGTCCAGGCCTGCCAAACGCTCCCGCCCGGCGATGTTTCCGATCCAGAAGGTCCGGATAGCGACAACTGACGGCGGTGTCTTGGACTCATAGAAAAGCCGGCAGACAAAGTCCGCCGGCTTGGACGATTCGAACTGGCAGCCTGCTCAGCCAGCCGGCTCCTCGGCGGACTCGCGACGATCCTGTTCCTTCAATTCCTCGATCCGCGGCATCGACATGATTGAGTAGCCGGAATCGACGAAATGGATCTCGCCGGTAACGCCCGACGACAGATCGGAGAGCAGATAAAGGGCGGAACGGCCGACCTCGTCGATCGACACGGTGCGCTTCAGGGGCGCGTTCTTTTTCTGAAAGTTGAACATCAAGCGAGCGTCGGTCACACCGGAACCGGCCAGCGTCCGCACCGGACCGGCCGAGATGGCGTTGACGCGGATACCGTCGGCACCAAAGTCGGCGGCGAGATAACGCACCGAGCTTTCCAGCGCCGCCTTGGCAACACCCATGACGTTGTAGTTGGGCATGACGCGCGTCGAACCACCGTAGGTCAGGGTCAACAGGGTGCCCCCCTCGGTCATCAGCGCGGCGGCCTTGCGTGCCACTTCGGTGAAGGAGAACACCGAGATCACCATGGTGCGTGAGAAATTCGCGCGGGTGGTGTCGGCATAACGCCCCTTGAGCTCGTTCTTGTCGGAAAAACCGATGGCATGCACCAGGAAATCGAGCTTACCCCATTCGGCCTTCAGAGCATCGAACACCGCGTCGACCGACGCCTCGTCCTCGACGTCGCACGGCAGGAGCAACTTCGCCCCGACCTCTTCGGCCAGCGGCCTGACACGACGGCCGAAGGCTTCGCCCTGGTAGGTGAAGGCCAGTTCGGCGCCGGCGGCGGAAAGTGCCTTGGCAATGCCCCAGGCGATGGAATGGTCGTTGGCGACGCCCATAATGAGGCCGCGCTTGCCGGCCATGAATCCATTCATAATCTGACGTCCCGAGAAGAAGACACCGCCCGGCGGAGCCGGGCGGACGCATTAGGCGGCGTAACGCTGGAAAACCAGCGTTGCGTTGGTGCCGCCGAAGCCAAAGCTGTTGGAGAGCACGGTGTCGATCCTGGCATCGTCGATGCGGTCGCGCACGATCGGCATGTCGGCGAAAGCCGGATCCATTTCCTCGATATGCGCACTCTTGACGATGAAACGGTTGTTCATCATCAGAAGCGAATAGATCGCTTCCTGCACACCCGTGGCGCCGAGCGAATGGCCGGTCAGCGACTTGGTGGCGGAAATCGGCGGGCAGTTGTCGGCCCCACCGAACACCATGCGGATCGCCTCGATCTCCGGCGCGTCACCGGCCGGCGTCGAGGTCGCATGCGGGTTGATGTAGTCGATCTTCTCTTTCACGGTGGAGAGCGCCTGGCGCATGCACCGCACCGCCCCCTCGCCCGACGGAGCGACCATATCGTAGCCGTCGGAAGTGGCCCCGTAGCCGACGATCTCGCCGTAAATCCTGGCGCCGCGCGCCTTGGCGTGCTCAAGCTCTTCGAGGACAAGCACACCGGCGCCGCCGGCGATGACGAAGCCATCGCGATTGCGGTCGTAGGCGCGCGAAGCGGTGGCCGGCGTGTCGTTATACTTGGAGGCCATGGCGCCCATGGCGTCGAACAACACCGACAGTGTCCAGTCGAGCTCCTCGCAGCCACCGGCAAACATCATGTCCTGCTTGCCGTACTGGATCATCTCGTAAGCGTTGCCGATGCAATGGTTCGACGTGGCGCAAGCCGAGGAGATTGAATAATTGACCCCCTTGATCTTGAACCATGTGGCGAGCGTGGCCGACGCAGTGGAACTCATCGCCTTGGGAACGGCGAAGGGACCGACCTTCTTGGACGAGCCGCTCTCGATGGTCTTCAGCGCCGATTCGACAATGGTACGCGTCGAAGCGCCGCCCGAACCCATGATGATGCCGGTGCGCTCGCTGGAGATATCGCCGGCCTCAAGGCCGGCATCGAGAATGGCCTGGTCCATGGCCACATGGTTCCAGGCGGTGCCGCCGCCGTGGAAGCGCATCGCCCGCCGGTCGACCACCGTCGCAGGATCGAGGGTCGGCGCGCCATAGACCTGGCAGCGGAAGCCGTGTTCGGCAAAGCTGGGAGCGAAGGTGATGCCGGAACGGGCGTCATGAAGGGACGCCAACACCTCCTGCGTATTGTTGCCGATAGAGGACACAATGCCCATGCCGGTGACGACGACGCGTCTCATGGCTGTCTTTCCTTGTTCTGATGCGGGGCGGCTCTCAGGCAGCCTTGAACAGGCCGACGCGGAGATCCGTCGCCTTGTAAATGGTCTCGCCGTCGGCCTTCAGCCAGCCGTCGCCGATACCGAGCACCAGCTTGCCGCGCAACACGCGCTTGAGGTCGACGCCGTATTCGACCAGCTTGACGGCAGGGGTCACCATGCCGGAGAACTTTACCTCGCCAACCGAAAGCGCTCTCCCCTTGCCGGGCGAACCCGACCAGCCAAGGAAAAAGCCGAGCATTTGCCAAAGGGCATCGAGGCCGAGGCAGCCGGGCATCACCGGATCACCCTTGAAATGGCAGGGAAAGAACCAGAGGTCAGGCCGGACCGCCAACGTGGCACGGATGAGGCCCTTGCCAAATTCGCCGCCTACCTCGGCA
Source organism: Pseudomonadota bacterium (assembly GCA_018262505.1). GTDB lineage: Bacteria > Pseudomonadota > Alphaproteobacteria > Rhizobiales > Pleomorphomonadaceae > Pleomorphomonas. The sequence goes on along the minus strand of JAGSYV010000015.1, from coordinate 22,852 downwards.
ATCTCGGAGATGCGATCGAACATCAGCATCGGCGGCAAGGGCAACTGGGCATTGCCCGGCCCGAACAACTCCCCGCGTCCGCAGGAAAGGAGATCCTCATACTCATAGCTGTTCTTGCGAAGACTCATGCTGCTGTCCGTACCTTGTCCCTTCGGGCGCGCCCAAGGCAGCGCCAATCGCCGTCCGTCAGGACGGTGTTCACGTGTGGGTCGATCTCTAACACAGGCAAGCCGTCCTCGAAAGCCTTGCCGCAAATGCGGCGTTGGGCTTTTTGGCGCGTTCTTGCAGTCTGCATCTACTTTGCTAATATGTCGCAATCGAAAAAGCCGTCCGGCTCCGCCGGCCACCCAGGATAACAGAAATCATGGACCGCCTGCTCCCTTCCAGCCCGTCGATTGCTCCGACGGACACGGCATGCCGCATTGCCACCGGCACCCAGCCGGCGCCTGGCGCATCCATGATTGACAAGATTCCGGTAAGGACCCGCCTTCGGGAGTCGGGCCTGAGGCCCACCCGTCAGCGGGTGGCGCTTGCCGAGATCCTGTTCTCGCATGGTCATCGCCACCTCTCAGCCGAAGATTTGCACGCCGAAGCGCTGACGGCCAAGGTGCCTGTGTCGCTCGCCACCGTCTACAACACGCTGAACCAGTTCACCGAAGCCGGTCTGCTGCGTGAGGTGGCCGTCGAAGGCACACGCACCTATTTCGACACCAATACGGATGATCATCACCATTTCTACGTCGAGGACGAAAACCGGGTGTTCGACATCCCGGGTCCGCACGTCGAGATTGGTGATCTTCCGCCGGCACCCGCGGGCATGGAGATCGTCCGCGTCGATGTGGTCGTCCGTCTGCGCACCAAGCGTTGAGGATGATTGCCGGCCCTTGGTTGCAAGACGAATCTCGGCTTTAGCCCGGGCTTACTCTCCCGACAGTTCAGTCACTACCTCATAGCCGTCGCCGCGGCAGAAGGCGCGGCTGATTTCGACGGCGCGGCCGCCAGCAGTGTAGCTCACCCGCTCGACGCGCATCGCCGGCGTTCCCTCCGGCAACTCCATGAGACCCGCTTCGACCGCGCCAAGGGCAACCGCCCGGAAACGTTCGACGCCGCGCGCAGCTGCAAGACCGGCTTCGGCCAGCGCATTCGCCGGCGACACGGTGGCTGCCTCGGCATCGATCGCGGCGGCCGGCAGCGTGGTCAATTCCAGAATGCGGGGTCGATCCCCCACGCAATGAAGGCGATAGAGACGCAACACCCGCTCGCCGGGACCCAATCCGAGCGTCATGGCCTCTGGAGCCGAGGGCGGTCCGGTCAGACGATCGACGAGGCGCGTTTCCACCGGTTCGCCCTTTTCAGCCAACTCGTCGGCATGCGAGTGCAAGGTAGACCGTCGTCGTCCGGCCGTCTCGGGCGGACGGCCACCACTCTGTTGGGTAGGCGGCGCGTCGGCAACGGTGGAGCCGCCGCCCGGCCGCGTCGCCACGAGACCGTCGGCGACGAGCGGCGCCAGTGCCTGTCGCACCGTGATGCGTGAGATGGAAAGGCCGGCGGCGATCGCCCGCTCCGAAGGCAGCGGCGCGCCGGCCGCCAGCCGTCCATCGGTGATGGCGGTCCTGAGTGCGACTTCCAGGCGGCGGCAAAGCGGCGCGTCTCCGCCCCGCTCCCGCCAGTCCTGGCCGACCACCCGGGTAAAGGGCTCCATCATGGACCGGCGTCCTTTCCGGCAAGGCCGAGCGCACCTTCGAGAGCATCGCCAAGAGGCTCGGCAAGAAGGAGGGTGAGGCGAGGCGAAAGGCGCGGGCGGTAGCTCGCGGCAAGGCCGCCCATCAAAGCAATCCGCCCGACCCCTTCGGCGGCAAGACGACCGATCAGCGCCTCGATCTCCATCGTAGCCGTTGCGAGGAGCGTCTCGGCGACCGGATCGCCGGCGTCGGCATAGCGAAAAACGAGCGGCGCCAGCGCCGCCCAGTCGGCCGGCCGAGCCGTCTTGCCTGTCGCCGATAGCGCCGCCGCCGTACCACCCAGTCGGTCCAGAATTGCGACGGTCAGCGGCGAAGCGGCTGCAAGGCCCTCGTGCGCTTCGAGTGCCCGGCGCACCGCCCGTTGGCCAATCACCGCACCCGAACCGCCATCGGAGAGCGCCGGCCCCCAGCCGCCGAAGCGAACGCGCCGCTCGCCGACACGGCCATAGCCTTGGCTGCCGGTGCCAACGATCAGAATTGCGCCATCGCCTCCCGCAAACGCGCCTTCGAGAGCGATCTCCGCATCCGTGACGACCCGGAAGCTGTGGAAGCCGAAAGGCGCGGCGGCAAGCTTTGCTGCCACCAGAGGATGACCAACACCCGCAGCACCAATCACTGCCACAATGTTGGACCGATCTTGCCTAGAAAGGCCCGCCGCGGACAGCGCTTCGCTTGCCGCGGCTTCAAGAGCGACGATCGCTCCCTCAAGATCATTGCCGACATTTGCCGGACCGCCGGTTCCCTCGCCGAGCCGGCGCCCGGTGTCGTCGGCGAGGCGGGCACGCGCGTTGCTGCCGCCACCATCCATGCCGAGTAGAAACCGCCCCATGCTATTCCAGCCGTTGCCTTATCCAAGGCGCTTCCGCACCCGCCGCGAGCAAAGCTCGTCGCCGGGCTTCTGGCAACTGGCCTCCCGGCGGTATCAACGACTATCTCTGTGGGCTGCCCGAATAGACCGGTAATCTTGGCTGATTCTCGCCTGTTTCGTCCAGTTCGAGCCGGGCTCCGAGTCCAGGCTGTGAGTCCGGAAAAGAGTCCAAAGCAGAGTCCGAATGAGAGTCCGAAGTTGCAACCGGGCTCTTCGGCAAGAGTCCGGTTAGCGTTGTTTCACCCCTCACCATCCTGTTTGCGTGGGACCGTTCATCGATCGAGGCCGGCAATTAGTAGATATTTTTTCTCAACATATTCATCGATGCCATGGTGAGATCCTTCGCGGCCGTTGCCGCTTTCCTTGACGCCGCCGAAGGGCACCAGTTCGGAGGAAATGGCACCGGAATTGATGCCGACCATGCCCGCCTGAAGCCCTTCGGCCACGCGGAAGATACGGCCGACGTCGCGGGCGTAAAAATAGGAAGCGAGGCCGAACTCGGTGTCGTTGGCGAGCCGAATGACCTCCTCCTCGGTCTCAAAACGGAAGACCGGAGCAAGCGGGCCAAAGGTTTCCTCGCGCGCCACGGCCATTTCGGCGGTGACCCCGGTGAGCACCGTCGGCTCGAAAAAGCTGCCTCCGAGCGACGAGCGGGCACCGCCGGTCACCACTTTCGCTCCCTTGGCAAGCGCATCGGCGACGTGCGCCTCGACTTTCGCCACGGCCTTCGCATTGACAAGCGGTCCCTGTGTCACGCCCGGGGCGCGGCCATCGCCAAGCTTCAGCGCCTTCACCGCCGCCGTGAGCTTCTCGACAAAGGCATCATGAATGCCGGCCTGGGCGTAGATGCGGTTGGCGCAGACGCAGGTCTGGCCCATGTTGCGGAACTTCGAGATCATCACCCCCTCGACGGCGGCGTCGAGGTCGGCATCGTCGAAGACTATGAAGGGCGCGTTGCCGCCGAGCTCGGTGTAAATCTTCTTCACCGTGCCGGCGCACTGGACGATCAGCTTCTTGCCAACCTCGGTGGAGCCGGTGAAGGAGACGACCCGCACTGCCGGGTGGCTGGTCAACACGTCGCCGACAACGGATGACTTGCCGGTGACCACGTTGAAGACGCCCTTCGGCAGACCGGCGCGCACCGCGAGACGGGCAAGCGCCAGGGCGGTGAGCGGCGTCTCCGAAGCGGGCTTCACAACCGCCGTACAGCCGGCAGCGAGCGCCGGCGCCACCTTGCGCGTAATCATCGCGGCCGGGAAATTCCATGGCGTAATGGCAGCGACCACGCCCGATGCTTCGCGAATTACCAGCACGCGGGCACCGTCCTTCGGCGAAGGCAGCGTCTCGCCGGTGATGCGCTTGGCCTCCTCAGCATAGAATTCGACGTAGCCCGCGGCATACTCGATCTCACCCGCCGCCTCGGCGAGCGGCTTGCCCTGTTCGGCCGTCATGATCAGCGCGAGATCGTCGCGGTTCTCGATCATCAGCTCGTACCAGCGGCGCAGGAGACGCGACCGCTCCTTGGCGAGCAACCGCTTCCAGGCGGGCATAGCTTTTTCAGCCGCTTCAACGGCCCGTGTCGTGCCGTCAGCGTCGGTCAGCGGTACGCGCCCAATGACGGCACCGGTAGATGGGTCGGTCACATCCAGGGCGGGGGTACCGACGAAATCGCCATTGATCAGGCAGGCTTCCACGAGAAGCGACGGATCCTTGAGCTTTAGCGTCATTGTGACGACCTTTCGTGCTGTTTCCCATTGCGACGCGGGCGCTGCCAAGCCGGCAAACGCCGCGTCAGGACGCGATGCCGTCGGTGGCGACGGGTGGAAGGTGAACAAGGGCGCCGTCGGCGTCAACGGCCCCGAGACGACCGAGCAGGCGTAGCATATGGGGCGGCACCGGCGCCCTCGCGATGACTGGAGGCTTCTTGCGGTAATAGGGAAGTTCCAGCTCGCGGGCATGGAGATGCAGGTTTCGGTCGACGGCACGCGCGGCATCGCCGCCGTAGACGCCGTCCCCGACGATGGGACATCCAAGATGGGCCATGTGCACGCGCAATTGATGCGTGCGGCCGGTACGCGGCATCAGGTCAACGACCGTCAGACGATCTCCCCGCGCGATAACGCGGTAATCGGTGACGGAAGGCTGGCCAGTGGGATCGACCTTCATCCACCAGGAGCGCTTCTCGTGCGTGACCTTGGCAAGCGGCGCGTCGACCCGGCCCTCATCTTCGGGCAAGCTGCCGAGCACCACGGCCAGATAGGTCTTCTGCGCCTTCTGGCCTGCAAAAATCTCGCCGAGTTCCCGGATCGCGCGCCGATGGCGGCCAAGCGCCAGGCAGCCAGAGGTATCCTTATCAAGGCGATGACCGAGTTGCGGTGGATTGGGCAGGCCGAATTGCAGCGCCGGAAAATGCTGATCCAGCGTCTCGCCGCCACCAAAGCCGGCATGCACGGGAATGCCGGCCGGCTTGTCGACAATGAGGAGGGAGCCATCACGGTAAAGGATGCGGGCAATCAGCTCTTCGTCGGTCATGACAGATTCCGGAATCGCGGGACTGGCCGCTTCCGGCTTCTCATAGCCCCAAGCAGGATCGAAGCGAAGTTATTTCGCCTCGCCGAGCAGCGTCGCCGTGTTGCAAGCGGCGCCGGCGGCCACCACGTCCATCTTGCCCGGAACAATGCCGAAAGTGGCAAAGACGCTGGACAGCACCGCGTCAACCGGCCCAACACTGCCGACGATCAGTCGGGCGATCTCATTGCGAACCCCGCCTTCCGACATCATGCCCTTCGCCGATCCTTCAAGCGACACCAGAATCTGCGTCTCGGTGGCCAGCCGCTCCAGCCGATTGCTGAAATCGATGGCCGTCCGCAGGCTGGCTACGGTATCGCCGGTACCCGGCCGGAACACCAATTCGACGGGCGGGTCGTCGGCGAAAGATGACCGCCCCTTGCCCCACGCCGTCAAGCCGTCGCCAGCAAGCAGACGCACATAGTCCGAGGCGCCCGCCGGCGAGGCGGACTCCTCGACGGCGAGAGCCACGCTGGCGCGGACCGGCCGCCCGATGACGGTAATCTCGGGGCCTGCCGCGCCACATGAAATGCGCCGGATGCGGGCGTCACCCGAACCGAGCGTCACCTCCAGCGGCAGCTCGAGGGTATCGGTTCCGGGAATGGCTAGACCACTGATGATGAAGCGCGCGGTGATACGGATGGCGGGGATGCCGACAAGACCGTCCTCGCCGCCGATCAAGACCGCGGCAGCGGCGCTCTCCGATTTCAATGTCAGGGCGACGGCATTGATGCCGGTGACAGGTGATTTCAGCTCCAGCGCAACGGCGCCCTGCGCCAGGCGGGCACGCATCACCGCCTGGACGAACTCCAGCGGTCTGATCGGTGCGGCGAGCGTCAGATCGGCATCCGATCCGCCAAGGCTGATCACGCCGGCGAACGGCAGCGCCGTTTCCTCGGCGGTCCCCACGCCGGCAAGCCGGTCGATGATGGCCAGCACGTCCGCGGTCGCCGCCGACGTTCTGGCACTGCCGCGATAAAGCGCGCCGAGTGCCGAGAGAAGTTCACTAGGCTTGAAGGAAGCCCCGGCCACCGCGGCGACGCCCACATCGACGCCGCCATCACGAGCTGAAAGCGTGCGGCTAAGTTCGGCGACCAGATCGGCAACGCGGAAGACGGTGCGGCCGAGCATGGACCGCTCGTTGGCGGTCAGCGACCCGTTCGGTCCGAACAACTGGGCCTCAATGGCCGCCGGCACCGTCGGCAAGTCCGGAACCGCTGTGGTTCTCTCGGTGAGAGCGGCGACGCCAGACCGCGCCGCCATTGCCGAGGCCGTGACGGTCCGCTGACCCAAACCAATCGGTGTGCCGAGCAGGCTACGGGCAGTCATGGACACCGCGACGCGCGTCACCTCGCCGGAGCCAACAGCGAAGACGAGACCAGAGGGGCCCGGTCGCGCCGAGCCCCGCTCGGCGAAGACAGTGATCTCAGCCCCACCTGCCATCGCACGCGCGGCACCGAAGGCAGCGGCATCCATGGCATCTGGGTTCTTTGCCGCCGCTAGCGCCGCCGCCGCGGCAGCGTCGTTGGCGAGGCGCCGGGTCGCCGCCAGGCGTAACCAGTCGGCGCTTGCCAGGAAGGCCAGAAGGATGAGCAACAGGCCACCGGCAACGAAGCCGAGGAAAACCCGCATCGAAAGCGAACGGAAGGAGGAAGAAGCGGATGAGAGCAACAAAACGGCGGAAACCAATGAGGAGGTTGCCGGACTATTGCCCGAATTGTCTTCCGAGCGGTTAATTCGCGAGAGAAACCAAGGACCAATCGAGATTTTCTGTCGGACGGTACCCTTGCGGACCTGACAAAACGTCCCCAACGGCCTATGGATGACAAGGTGCCAATGGCGCCCACCAACGAACCCGGAACGGCGCGTCCCGCAGGAAAAGAGGACCGCCAGCAATTTGTTGTCGCGCATCCGTTCAGTCGAGGAAAGCCATTGCTTTTCAGATGGGTGCGTCAGGAGGAATCATGCTCAAGGCCATCGACCCGCTGCTCAATCCCGACCTACTCTACGTGCTGGCTTCCATGGGCCACGGCGACACGATCGCCATCGTCGACAGCAATTTCCCCATTCATTCGGTCGCTCAAGAGACCGTTTATGGGCAGCCACTACGCCTCGATGGGGTGTCAGCTCCGCGCGCGGCACGGGCCGTGCTCTCGGTGCTGCCGCTCGACACCTTCATCCCCACCGCCGCCTTCCGAATGGAAGTGGTGGGCGATCCCCAAAAGTGGACTGATGTGCAGCACGAATTTCAGAAAGAGGTCTTCGACGCCGAAGGCCCGACGTTCAAGCTGGGCGGCATCGAGCGTTTCGCCTTCTACGAAGCAGCCAAAAAGTCGTTTGCCGTGCTGCAAACCGGCGAAGGGCGCCTTTACGGTTGCTTCTTGCTCACCAAGGGCGTGATCCCGCCGAAAGCCTGATACCGAGGGCGCTGACGCCGAACCGAGGCCCTCTTTTCGCGCATGTCCCACTTTCTCGATGAAAACGGGATGTGCCTGAGCGTCTCGATACGGAGGCGTCAGCATCCCTGCCAGTCGACGAGAGACAAACGACATGACCGATACCCAGAAATCCGGTGTTGCCATTCTCGGCATCTTCGCCGTTGACGTCACCTTCCTGGCCCCCCGCCTGCCCAACATCGGCGAAACGCTGGCCGGCTCCGGCTTCGTCATGGGGCCGGGCGGCAAGGGCTCCAACCAAGCCGTTGCGGCGGCACGAGCCGGTGGCGACGTCCGCTTCATCACCAAGATCGGCAAGGATACCTTCGGCGACATCGGCCTCAAAACCTGGGCCGAGGCCGGCGCCACCGCCCGCGTGCAGCGAATCGACAGCCATCCGACGGGCTCGGCCTTCATCTTCGTCAACGACACCAATGGCCAGAATGCCATCATCGTTTATGCCGGGGCTTCCGGCACCCTGTCGCCGGCCGACCTCGATCTCGAAAAGGAAACGATCGCCTCGTCAAAAGTGTTCGTGACCCAACTCGAACAGCCGGTCGACGCGGCCTTGCGTGGCCTTCAGATCGCCCGTGCCGCCGGCACGATTACGGTCTTCAATCCGGCGCCAGCCGCCGCCTTCCCCGATGAGCTCTATCGTCTGTCCGATTACATCGCCCCCAACGAAACGGAAGCCGCCATGCTGACCGGCATCGCACCGGGAACGGTGGACGACGCCCGCAAGGCCGGCGACGCGCTGCTCGCCAAGGGAGCAAAGAATGCGCTGATCACCCTCGGCGGCAACGGCGTTCTGCTGCATAACGCCACGCAGTCGGTGCACCTGCCGGCGCGGGCGGCTGGCGAGGTGATCGACACCACCGGTGCCGGCGATGCCTTCCTCGGCGGCTTCGCGGCAGCGCTCTCCAAAGGATCCGATCCGGTCGAGGCGGCACGCTACGGCTCGGCGACGGCCGGCATTTCGGTGACGCGCCGGGGCGCCGCCGCCTCGATGCCGACGGCGGCCGAGATCGAAGCCTTCCTCGCGAGCTGATGCCGTTATCGCGAGAATAGCGGCTTCAGCGTGCGGTAAAGGTCGCGATAGAGCGGCAGGCGGGCAGCAAGCGCCGCCTGCCTGCCGGCGTCGGGCAGGATGACGTCACGTAATTCCGGCTTGACGCAGACATCGGCCACGGTTTCGCCGGTGACGGCCAGCCGAGCGAGACGAGCAACGCCGAAAGCGGGACCACGCTCGCCGCCGGTATAACGCCGGATCGGCCGACCGAGGGCGCTCGCCACCACCTCCATCACGAAACGGCCACGGCTGCCGCCCCCAACGGCGGCCAGCGTCGCCGGTACGGGGCCGGCGGTTTCGAGCGCCGCCACCGCATCGACCAGCGTAAACGCCATGCCCTCGACGGACGCCTGCAAAAGATCGAAGCCGTCGACGCCACCATCCATACCGAAGAACACGCCCCGCGCCGCCGGATCGTCATGCGGCGTCCGCTCGCCTTGGAGATAGGGCAGGAACGTGACGGACGAGATGTCGCGTCGGCGCGCCGCCACGGCGTCGAGCGCCGCGCCAAGGTCGGGCACGCCGATAACGCCAGCCGTCCAGGCCATGACAGACGCGCCATTCAGCATGGCGGCCATCTGGAACCAGCGGTTCGGCAGCGCGTGAGCGAAGGCATGGACCATAGCCGCCGGGTTGGGCCGGTAGTCGGCGGTGGTCAGGAACAGCTGGCTCGACGTTCCGAGCGAGATAAACGCGTCGCCATCGTCGACCGCACCAATACCGATACCAGCCGCCGCGGCGTCGCCGGCGCCGGCCACGACCGGAATGCCTTCGGGAAGACCGGTGATGGCGGCGGCAGCCGCGGTGATCCGGCCGGAAATATCCGGCCCTTCGAGAAGAAGGGGCAATTGCCCCAGCCGAAGCCCGACCGCCTCGACGAGAGGCTGCGACCAACACCGCCGTGCCTCATCGAGCAAAAGGCTGCCGGCGGCGTCGCACATGTCGGTGGCAAATTCGCCAGTCAGCAGAAAGCGCAGCCAATCCTTGGGCAGCAATACCCGCTTGGTGGCAGCGAGTGTCTCCGGTTCATGGGTTCGAAGCCAGGCGATCTTCGGGGCAAGAAAGCCGGCCATGGCCGGCACGCCGGCGATCTGGCCGAGGTCAGGCAGCATGGCATTGAGGGCGGTCGCCTCGGCCGCGGCCCGGCCGTCGTTCCACAAGATGGCGGGACGGAGGGGCCGGTCGTCCTGACCGATGAGCACGGCGCCATGCATCTGGCCGGAGAGGCCAATGGCAGTAATGCGCCCGAGCACACCCGGGACGGCAGCGGCCATCTCGGCAAGCGCCTGTTGCACGGCTTGCCACCAGAGGTCGGGATGCTGTTCGGACCAGCCCGGTGCAGGTCTGTCGGTCGCAAGAGCCACCTCCGCCCCGGCCACCGGCCGCTCGCGGGCATCGACCACAAGGGTCTTTACCGCCGACGTGCCAATGTCGATCCCCAGGAAATACGCATCTTCCGCCACAATTCCCCTCCCCCAACTCCTTATGGCGTCAGGTCTAGCCCGCCGCGCCATGCCTCGCCAGCCCCTGCGTCTCCACCGTTGGTCGAGACGACAATGACGAGCCGGCACGTCGCTCGCGACGCTGTTCGAGTCATGCTATGAAAACGCGGTTGTATCGTTTCATACAATGGGAGATTCGGATGGCGAGACGGGATATCGAGGCGCTGCTCGATGCGATGACGCTGGAGGAACAGGTATCGTTGCTCGCTGGCGCCGATTTCTGGACAACGGTAGCAATACCGCGGCTTGGCATCCCGGCGATCAAGGTGTCGGATGGGCCGAACGGGGCGCGCGGCGGCGGTTCGCTCATCGGTGGCGTCAAGGCGGCGAGCTTCCCGGTCGGCATTGCCCTCGGCGCCAGCTGGAATTCGGCACTGGTCGAGGAAATCGGTGGTGCGCTCGCCGAAGAGGCGCGTTCCAAGGGCGCCTCGGTCCTGCTCGCTCCCACTGTCAACATCCAGCGCTCCGCCGTCAACGGCCGTAATTTCGAGTGCTATTCGGAAGATCCATGCGTTACGGCGACGCTCGCAGCCGCCTATGTGACGGGTCTGCAAAACGGCCGGGTCGGCGCCACCGTCAAGCATTTCGTCGGCAACGAGTCGGAAATCCAGCGCACCACCATGAGCTCGGACATTGATGATCGGGCGCTGCGCGAGATCTATCTGCCGCCCTTCGAAGCCGCGGTAAAGACGGCGGGCGCTTACGCGGTGATGAGTTCCTACAACCGGCTGAACGGCACGTTCACCTCCGAGCACAAGACCCTCCTCAGCGATCTTCTCAAGGAGGAATGGGGCTTCTCGGGCATTGTCATGTCCGACTGGTTCGGCTCGCATTCGACGGCTCCGACCGTCAACGCCGGTCTTGACCTTGAAATGCCCGGCCCGACACGGGATCGCGGCGACAAGCTGGTCGCGGCGGTCCGCTCTGGCGAGGCGGCGGCAGAAAAGGTGCACGGCGCCGCTCGGCGCGTGCTGACGCTGATTGAGCGGGTCGGCGGCTTCGATGCGCCGAATATCCCGGCGGAGCAGGCGATCGACAAGCCGGCGCACCGCGCGCTGATCCGCCGGGCCGGGGCGGACGCCATCGTCCTGCTCAAGAACGACGGGATTCTGCCGCTCGATCTGGCGGGCCGGACCATCGCCGCCATCGGTCCCAACGCCGAGGCGGCGCAGATCATGGGCGGCGGCAGCGCCCAGCTCAATCCGCATTACGCCGTGTCTCCGGCCGATGGCCTCCGCGCGCTCACCTCGGGAAACCAGCTTCAAAGCGCGCCCGGCGTCGCCGCCAACCGGCTGATGCCGCTGATTTCAGGACCATTCGAGGTGGATGTCTATGGCCGGCCGGATCTCACCGGTCCCGTCGTCGAGCACCAAAGCCATCCGCTTGGTGAGGTCATGTGGTTCAACGCCGTGGCCGCCGGCGTCGCCGACGCCGACTTCTCGCTCAAGGCTACCACTCGTTTCACGCCCGCCGAAACGGCCGAGCACGTGTTCGGCCTCGTCAGCATCGGGCCGAGCCGGCTCATCGTCGATGGTCAAACGGTGGTCGACATCCGACAGGACTGGACGCCGGGCGACAACTATTTCGAGTGCGGTAATCGCGAGGCGCGTGGCACCATCGGTCTTGAGGCCGGACGGACGGTTGAGGTGATCGTCGAGTATCGATTCGTTCAAGCCATCGCCCTCAATCTCAAGGCCATTCGCGTCGGCGTTGCCGTGCCGCTCGGCGACAAGGCCTTCGCAGACGCCGTCGAACTTGCCCGTGCCTCCGACGTCGCCATCGTCTATGCCGGCCGCTCGGGCGAGTGGGACACCGAGGGCAATGACCTGCCCAGCATTGAACTGCCGGGCCGTCAGGACGAACTGATTGCCGCCGTCGCGGCGGCCAATGCCAATACCATCGTCGTGCTGCAGACCGGCGGCCCGGTGGCCATGCCCTGGCTCGACAAGGTCCGCGCAGTGATCGAGGCTTGGTATCCGGGGCAGGAAGCGGGCAACGCCATTGCCGACGTGCTGACCGGCGCCGCCGAGCCAGGTGGGCGCCTCGCTCAAACCTTCCCCCGCCGCATCGAGGACACGCCGGTCGAGACCGGCGATACGCTAACCTATCCCGGTAAGGACGGTCATGTCGTCTATCGAGAAGGTGTGTTCGTCGGCTACCGGCATTACGAGAAGGCTGGCATCGAACCGCTGTTCCCCTTCGGTCACGGCCTCAGCTACACCACCTTCGAGTGGAGTGCGCCGACGGCGGACCGGTCATCCTTCGACGGCAATGGCCTCGTGACTGTCCGCGTCAGGGTGACCAACAGCGGCAAACGGCCCGGTTCGGACGTCGTGCAGCTCTACGTGGCGCCGCCAACCTCGCCTGTCGACCGGCCGTCCAAGGAACTCCGAGCCTTTGCCAAGCTCCATTTGGCACCCGGCGAGACCGCCGAGGCAATCATGACGCTTTCCGCCCGCGCCTTCTCCTATTTCGATGCCGAGCGAAACGCCTTCATTGCCGAAAAAGGGCATTATCGGATCATTGCCGCGTCCTCATCGGCAGTGTTGCGCGGCAGCATCGGCATCGATCTCACGCACGAGATCATCGAAGGGACGCGGGCTCGCTTCGGCCACTGATGCCGTAGAACAGACAAAAGAAAACCCGGACGTGGCCTTGGCCGTGTCCGGGTTGGTAAGTCTGCAACCTTGCGGCCGCAGCGACCGAGAAGCGTGCTTTCGGAAAGTGAGCTGGGTTTCCGTCGGCTCGATGCAGACGTTATGCCGAGGTCCCCGGTGGCGCGCCAGCGACAATCGCCACCGCGACGTCGAGTCTTGACAAGTCCTAAATGAGACTCGCAGCCCCCTGTTATTTCTGACAATGCGCGTTAAGTGGCGTAAAGCTTACCGTCGGCAATTTGCCTAAATTTCCGTCTCGGACAGATGTCTTGGATAATTTTCTCTTTATAGCTTCGTTTAAATGAAGCGCACACCAGTTCACGTCACGTTTCTCATACTCATTTTCTGAAGCTTCATGTTTCCCGGGTATGTTTTCTTCAAGCAACTCCCCATGGAAACTGTCATGAAGCTTCTCCTGGTCGACGACAATCCGAGCAACCTCTTCATGCTCGGCAAACTGGCGCAGAGTTCCGGTATCGCCGACGTGCAGTCGTTTCGCGACCCGCTGCAGGCGCTCGAGGAAGCGCGCCGGGCCCAATTCGATCTGGTCATTGTCGACTACATGATGCCGGGGATGGACGGGCTGACGCTCATCCGCGAGGTGCGTAGCCTTCCCGACTATATCGACGTGCCAATCGTCATGGTCACGACTGTCGATCAGCGGGAAATTTGCTATGCCGCACTCGAGGCCGGTGCCACCGACTTTCTGACCAAACCGGTCGATATGGCCGAGGCCAAGGCGAGACTCCGCAACCTCGCAATGTTGCGCGAGATGCAGAACAAGCTCCGGGATCGCGCCGATTGGCTGCAAACCGAGGTGCATAAGGCCACTCACGATCGACTTGGTCTTGAAGAAGAGGTCATCTTGCGTCTTGCGCGGGCCGTCGAACGTCGCGACCCCTCAATCGGACGTCATTTGGTCTGCGTTGCCCGCACCGCCCGCGAGCTCGCCGAAGAGTTGGGGCAGGGTGAGCCCTATTGCCAAGATCTCTACGTCGCATCGCTGATGCACGACATCGGCAAGCTCGGTCTTTCCGACGACCTGCTCTACAAGACTGGTCCGTACACAGCGGATGAACGCCGCCGGATGCAGGCGCATACGCTGATCGGCGGCGAGATTCTCGACGGATCTCGGTCCCGCGTCATCCGCCTCGCCGCCGAGATTGCCGAGACCCACCACGAATTCTGGAACGGAACGGGCTATCCGCGCGGCCTCAAGGAGGCGGCGATCCCGCTGGCAGGCCGTATTGTCGCTGTCGCCGATGTGTTCGATGCGCTGACCTCGGAACGGCCGTACAAGGCCGCCTGGCCCACCGAAGAAGCTGCTCGCTACATCGCCGACAATGCCGGCCAGCAATTCGATCCGGACGTGGCAAGGGCGTTCTCGCTGCGCTACTTCCGCATTCTGAAGATCAGGGAACAGGCCGAAACACCTTTCGGCTTTGCCGCCTGACGCCGTTCGCCGTCTCTTGCCTCTGGACCCGCCCAGTGACCACCCCCCCTCCCCATTCGACCGGACCTGGCACAGGAATGCGCTCTGGAAAGACCATAGGACAAGACCGTCCACTCAGAGGCACGTTGCTTTACGTCGTGGTGGGCTTTCTGTTCCTTGTTTCTGCCGTCGCCGTTTTCGCCATTTTGCTCCGCCAGCAAGCGGATAGCGCGAATATTGACGAGACGCGCCCCCTGACTGCCGCCTATCGACTCGACCGAGCCGCGGAGAAACTGTTGCGGTCGGTCGAGACGGCTCGGAGGGCTCCTTCGGAAGCTGCCGGACAGACCGTCGCCGCCCGCTTCGTTCTGTTCGACGCCGCGGCGCGAGACCTCGCGGCAACGGCACCGAGCAGTGCCGACCTCAAGACGATCACGCGAACGGTTGCCGAAACGCGGTCGGTCGTCGATCAGATCTCGGCTGTGCCCACGATCGACGGTCAGGTCCTGGAGGCTCTCGGACGCCGCCTTAGCGAACTCCCCATCATCACCTCCCGACTGGCCACCCTCGCCGAGGCAACGGAAGCTACAACCCGTTCCGACGCGCGTATGCTCCGCGAGAAGCTCTATCGCGTGCTCGCCGTGCTGGTCGGTGCTCTGACGCTCTCGATGGGGATCTTCATCGTCAGCCTGATCAGGCAAATCCGCGAGATCTGGAGTTCGCGCGTACGCCTCGAGGCCATGGCCGTCGAGCTCAAGGAAGCGGTGGCGGCAGCGGAATCGGCCAACCAGGCCAAGTCGGCCTTCCTCGCCACCATGAGCCATGAGATTCGCACACCGATCAACGGCGTGCTGGGCATGGCCCATCTCCTCAAGGACACCTCTCTGGATGCCGAACAACGCGGATTTGCCAGCAACATAGAGACTTGCGGCCGCAGCCTGATTGCGCTCGTCAACGATATCCTCGATTTTTCCAAGCTGGAGGCTGGCGCCTTCGACATCGACCGCGTGGTGTTCGATCCGGTGGCCACCGCCGAGGCGGCGATCTCCATGGTGGAGGCCCCTGTGCGCGAGAAGGGTCTCGTCGCCGTGCTGGCGCCGGAGATCGCCATGAGCGCCCGTTATTCGGGCGACCCGACGCGCGTCCGCCAAGTGCTGATCAACTTTCTTTCGAATGCCGTCAAATTCACCGAAAGCGGCCTGATCGCCGTGCGCCTTCGCGAACTCAACAGAGGCGACCGGCCGATTCTACGCTTCGAAGTGGAGGATACCGGCACCGGCATTTCCGAGGACGGACAAAAGCGACTGTTCAAGGAATTCTCGCAGGTCGATGCCTCGATCACCCGTCGGTTCGGTGGCACCGGTCTGGGACTTGCCATCAGCCGGCGCATCGTCGAAGGGCTTGGAGGGACCATCGGCGTCAAAAGTCGTGAAGGACGCGGTTCCACCTTTTTCTTTGAATTGCCGCTCGACCGAGCCGCAGCCGCCGAGGTCGACCCCGCCCCGCTCCATGGCGCCGGCGTTTCCGTGACAGGCCGCACCGCCGCCGAGACCGCGGCGATTACCGCCACTTTCGCCTATTTCGGAGCCGGAATTGCCGCAACCAGAGACGACGCCGACATTGCCGTGACCGTCACGCCCCTGGCTCCCGACCATCAACGCGCGCGAATCGATATCACCTTCTCGCAAACGGCGCCTCGCGCCGCGGGGAAAATCGCCCGGCCCGCCAATGTGCTGACGCCGGCCATCGTTGCCGCCTCTATCGCCGGCACGCTTGAGCCCCAGGACAAACGTCTCGCTTCGGGTGAAGAAGCGTCGGTTCCGAAGGGGCTGAAGGTGCTGGTCGTCGAAGACAATCGCATCAATCAGCAAGTGGCCTTGCGCCTGCTCGCCCGCCTCGGTATCGAAGCGGCGCTGGCCGAAAATGGAGCCGAAGCGCTGGCCATGGTCAATGCCCGCGACTTCGACGTCGTCTTCATGGACATGCAGATGCCGGTGATGGACGGCCTCGAGGCGACGCGTGCCATCCGTCGGTCGAGCGGACCCGGTCGTAACGTGCCGATCGTCGCCATGACCGCCAACGCTTTCGCAGCCGATCGCGAGGCTTGCCGCAAGGCCGGCATGAACGGCTTCCTGCCCAAGCCCGTGGAACGAGACGATCTTCTGTCGGTCCTCACCAGCCTGCCCCAAGGCAAAGTGCCGACGGCACGGCCCGCTTCCGCCTCGGACGCGGCGCGCGGCGAGCCGGTCAATCGCCGCCGGATCGATGCCCTGTTGCGCGAACTCGGCCCCGAGGATACGGCCTTCCTGCTCGATTCCTTTGCCACCGATGTGGCCGGCCTCCTCGCCGACCTGTCCTCGGCGCTTGAACGCGGCGATACCGAACTTGCCAAGCGCAGCCTGCACACGCTGAAGGGAGCATCGGCCAACGTCGGCTTCGACGATTTGTCGCAGCAGGCGGCAGCGCTGATGGCGGGACTGCCCGACCCGGACGTCAGCGCCCTTGGCAAGCTGATGATGACCATTGCCAGCGCCGGCAGCGTCGTCGCAGGCCTCAAGTCGGAATTCGCGACGGCACCCCGCGTTCGTGAGGCAGCGTCGGCTCAGTAGGCCTCGGTGAGCGCCCGGTTCTTGGCGATGGCATCGAGGGCCTTGAGGTCGGCGAGGAGCGGCGCGATCCAGGGAAGCGGCAGCATGTTGGGCCCGTCCGACGGTGCCCGGTCAGGATCGTCGTGCGCTTCGATGAACACGGCCGCGCAACCGACCGCTATCGCCGCGCGCGCAAGAGTTGGCGCGAAAACCCGCTTACCGCCCGACGACGAGCCACGACCACCCGGCTCCTGCACCGAATGGGTGGCGTCGAACACTACCGGATAGCCCGTCTCTGCCATGGTTGGCAGGCCTCGGAAATCCGTGATCAGCGCACCATAGCCGAAAGAAGTGCCGCGGTCGGTCAGCAGGATGCGCTCATTGCCGGTCGAAGCAATCTTGTCGGCAACATTCTGCATGTCCCAGGGGGCGAGGAACTGCCCCTTCTTGACGTTGACGGCCTTGCCGGTCTCGCCGGCCGCGATCAGAAGGTCGGTCTGGCGGCAGAGGAAGGCGGGGATCTGCAGAACATCGACGACCTCGCCGGCCCGGCGAGTCTGCTCGACGTCGTGGACGTCGGTCAGCACGGGGCAACCCAGGCGATCGCGGATTTCGGCCAGGATCGAAAGACCCGCCTCGATGCCGACGCCGCGCGTGCCCTTGAGCGACGTGCGGTTGGCCTTGTCGTAGGAAGCCTTGAAGACGAAGGGCACACCCGCCGCCTTGGTCGTTTCGGCCAGGAAGGTGGCGATCTTCAGCGCGTGTTCGCGGCTCTCGATCTGGCAAGGCCCGGCGATCAGCACGAAGGGAGCGGTGTTGTCGAAGGTAACGGAGCCGACGGTAACGGCTTTCTGCGGCGTGGCGACGGCCATGAGCGGATACCTTTTTGGAGAGGAAGACGCCCGGCTGAGTCCAACCGGGCGCAATATGTCGTTCAGCGCTGGATGTTACGGCCGGCCAGCGACTTTTCCCAGCTCAACGCATGACCGACGATGGTGTCGAGGTCGTCGAGTTTCGGCTGCCAGCCGGTAATGGAGCGCAGGCGGCTCGAATCGGCGACCAGCGACGGCGGATCGCCGGCGCGACGCGGCGCCATGCGGACCGGGAAATTGACGCCGGAGACACGCTTCACCGCGTCGATCACTTCAAGCACCGAGAAACCGTGGCCGTAGCCGGCGTTGGCGACGAACGTGTCGCCGCCGGCCATCAGGTGCTTCAGGGCCAGCACATGCGCTTCGATCAGGTCGGAAACGTGAATGTAATCCCTGAGGCAGGTGCCGTCCGGCGTCGGGTAATCGGTGCCGAACACGTCCATGCCGTCGCGCTGGCCGAGCGCGGCCTGGGCGGCGATCTTGATGAGGTGGGTGGCGCGCTTGCTCGACTGGCCCGTGCGCCCCTTCGGATCGGCGCCGGCGACGTTGAAATAGCGCAGCGCCGCATAGCGGAAGCCGTAGGCATAGGCGCTGTCGCGCAGCATGATCTCGGTCATCCACTTGGACGAGCCGTAGGGCGAAACCGGCCCGAGCGGGACCGTCTCGTCGATGAGGTCGACACCCGGCTCGCCGTAGACGGCCGCCGTCGAAGAAAACAGGAAGGCCTTGACCTTGCCGCGCACCGCCGCCGCGATCAGCGAGCGCGACTTTACCGTGTTGTTCTCGTAGTAGGAGAGCGGATCGATGACCGAATCCGGCACCACGATCGAGCCGGCAAAGTGGGCAATGGCGGTGATGCCGTGATCGGCGATCAGCTTGTCGACCAAGTCTCCGTCGCCGATGTCGCCGACGACCAGTGTCGCCGCGCCGGGAATGACGGCGTCATAGCCGGTCGAGAGGTTGTCGAGCACGACAACACGCTCGCCGCGGTCGACGAGGGCATGCACCATATGGCTGCCAATATAGCCGGCGCCGCCGGTCACCAAAATGGACATAGAAAACTCCTCGGATCCTGTCTGCGCCTTACGAGACGCCAGAAGCGAGACTTCTCTATCGCCCGTTTGACGACGTTTTTCCAGTGGGAGGATGCCGCGTGGCGCAATTGTCCGTCAGTGACAAGGGTAAATGAAATTCATGTGCACATTTTCAGCCAACAGGGGAAATTAACGGGTCATTAACTACTTTTTTCGCAGTTTCCTGCATATTTTTCAATGTCCGCGGTGAAGATGCGATTCGATAGCCGGGGCCGGAGAGGGAAGAGGATCGTTCATGGCTCAACTGTCGGGGCCGTTTATTCCAGCCATCGAAGATGCGTCGGCGCGACGCCTGCGCGTCGTCGGCGCGTCGGACGCGGCTGTGGCGCGGCGAACGATCACCGTTCTCCACGTCGGGGATACGCCGGAGGATACCTTCCTGATCGGTCGGCTCATTGCCGCGCTGCCAAGCTTCTCTGCCACCTTTGTTGCCGCCGGCACGCAGGAAGCGGCTCTGTCGGCGTTGTCGCGGCAAAGCTGCGACGTGGTCCTGTGTGAATTCTGGATGGCCGGCCAGACCACCATGACGCTGATCGACGAAATCAAGGCCATTGCCGACGTGCCGGTGATCCTCGTTTCGGCGCTCGATAACGACGATATCGAGCTGATAGGTCGCCGGGCCGGAGCTGATGGCCTGCTCACCAAGAGCGATCTCGCGGTCGCGACGCTCGATCGGGTGATTTCGACGCTGTTGCCGCGCCGTCCGGCGCAGCGACGCGACGCGGCATCAATGCTGAGGGCGCTGATGTCCGATCTCTATGCGGCCGGTCTTGCGCTCCGTCCGGACCGGGGCGGCGAGCAGCCGGCCGATCAGGCCGCCAGGCGAGCTGCGCTTTCCCGCTCGATCGCCGATCTCGAGGCCGCGAGTCGGTTTGGCGCCGGCGTTCAACGCTTCGACGCCATTCCCTTCTTCATCGACGCCGTCAAGAAACAGGATCTCAGGGCGGAGGCGGGCGGTGCTATCCGTTTCCTCACCCCGTCGTTGCCCCTCCCCATCGAGACCAGCCCGACGCTTTATGCCGATCTCGTCGAGGGGTTCCTCGCCGAAGCGGGGGAGGCGGCGGCAAACGGCGGCGTCGCAACGGTGTCGCTCAGGGCGGCGTCCGGACGGCTCGTCGCAACGGTCCGCGTATTGGGCGGAAAGACGATTGCAGGCGGGGCCGAGGTACGGGCGGCGGCGGCCGAACGGCGCCTGCTGATCGAAGGTCTGGCGCAAGCCTGCGGCGGCACCGTCGCCTTTTCGCCCAAGGACGGACATATCCTCGACGTGCCGCTGCGTCTTTCCCGCCGGCCGGACTGATCGTCAGGCTTCGACGGAATCGGCCGTCACCTCCAGGACCTGGAGGTGACGTGACCGCTTGTCGCTTCCGATCCAGTCGATGCTCTGGCCGGCCTTGAGACCGATCAGCGCGGCGCCGACCGGGGTCAACACGGAGATGCGTCCCTTCTCGATGTCTGCCTCACCCGGATAGACCAGGCGCACGGTGCGCGGCTCAGTGTCATCCAGGCTGAAACGCACAACAGCGCCCATGCGCACCGTTCCCGGTGCCAGGCGGTCGTCGGCAACGACGCGCGCCCGCTCGAGCTCGGAAGCCAGTTGGTCGGCAGCGGCGGACTCGCGATCGGCAAGTGCGTTGGCAAGGTTGGCGAGACGCTCATGGTCGGAATGAGCCAGCGTAATGATCGGCAGGCGCCGACTGCGCGGGGCAGTGGTCATATTCGTTATCCAGGAAAAGGAGAATGCCCGCTGTTGGGCGGGGGGTGGATCTTGGGAAAAGCAGGAAGAGGCGTCGCGCAATGATGCCGATCTTGGAAAATCCGGCATTAAGGCCTCACGGCCTGCGCGCGACAATGCGGAACCGTGAGATCAGTATCCCGTGAGGGGATAGATCCTGCAAAGCACTCGGAGATGATTGGTCCGCGATTCCATATCCGTAAAGATCGGTATTTATTCGCCGAAGTCAAGACGACGAGCGGTTAACGGCTCAGAACGGCGTCCGCGAACGGATGGCAGCGGTAAGCGTGCCCTCGTCGAGATAGTCGAGTTCGCCGCCCACCGGGACGCCATGGGCGAGACGTGTCACCTTGACCCCCAGTCCGTCCAGGCGGTCGGTGACGTAATGGGCGGTGGTCTGGCCGTCGACGGTGGCGTTAACGGCGAGAATCACTTCCTTGACCTCAGGATCGGATGCTCGCTCGACAAGGCCGGCAATGTCGAGATCGTCAGGTCCGATGCCGGAGAGCGGAGACAGCACGCCCCCCAACACGTGGTAGCGGGCATTGACGGCGCCGGCCCGCTCCAGCGCCCAGAGATCGGCCACATCCTCCACCACGACGATCACCGAGCCGTCGCGCGTCGGATCGGTGCAGACGGCACAGGGATCGGCGGTGTCGACGTTGCCGCAGACCGAACAAACGCGCACGCGATCATGAACGGTTCGCATGGCGTCGGTGAGCGGGGCGAGCAGTTGATCGCGCCGTTTGACCAGTTGCAACGCCGCCCGGCGAGCCGAACGCGGCCCGAGGCCGGGCAGACGGGCAAGAAGCTGGATCAGCCGCTCGATTTCCGGTCCTGTCACGCGACGGGCCAAGGTGATCTCCGCTCCAAGCACGACCTCGAAAAGGCAAAAGCCGTTCAGAAATGACCGTGCACCAAGAAACCGCTCAGAAGGGCAGCTTGAAACCCGGGGGCAGCGGCAAATTACCAGTGACCGCCTGCATGCGCTCGGCGACAAGGCTGTCGACATGGGCTCGGGCGTCCGTGAAGGCGGCAACGATCAAATCCTCAAGGATCTCAGCCTCCTCGGGCTTCAGAAGCGAGGGATCGATACGGAGCCCCTTCATCCCGCCCTTGCCGGTCACGGTGACCGAGACAAGACCACCACCGGAGGTACCGGTCGCCTCGATCTTGGCGATTTCTTCCTGAGCTTCGGCCATGCGGGCCTGGAGCTGCTGCGCTTCCTTCATCATCTTGCCGATGTCGCCGAACATAATCGATCTCCTGGTGGGATGTCTTGCCGCCAGATGGCCGCTCAGGCCGCCCTTGTCAACGTTTCCGCTCAGTCGTCGAAGTCGCCAAGACCGGGGTCAGGCATTTCGTCGATAAAGCCCCCAGTCCAGTCACCGGTATCCTCGAAGGTGGCCTCACCGCCAGCCGGGCTCACCGGCACCTGTTCCGGCTCGTCGCCAAACTTGACGTCGACGATCTCGGCGCCGGGAAACAGGCGAAAGATGGCGGCGACCACCGGATCGGCGAGCGCGTCATCGACGGCCTCGCGCCGGCGCGCCTCGCGCGCCTCGGCAATCGTCGGCCGGCCTTCGTCCCGCGAGATGGCAACGATCCAGCGGCGTCCGGTCCAGCCGGACAGTTTGCGGCCCATCTCTCCGGCGAGACCGGGATTGGCCCCCTCGACGGGCGAGAATTCGATGCGCCCATCCTCGAAACGGACGAGCCGGACATGCCGCTCCAGCGCGAACTTGAGACCGATATCGCGATTGCTCTCGGCGAGCGCCACCACCGCCTCGAAGCTGTCGAGACGCGGGCCGGCCGCGGTCTCCGGCTCGGCGCGGCGGGCGACGGCCCCGGCAAAGCCGTTGGCGGCACGCGCGCGCGGTCCGTCGCCACCGCCGGAGGGACCGCCGGCAACCGGCGGGGTCAATCCCGGAAAAGTGCCGTCCCTCAGCATCTTCAACGCCTCGTCGGGCGTCGGCAGGTCGGCCGCATAGGCGAGGCGGACCAGCGCCATCTCGGCGGCCGGCAGCGGCCGCGGCGCCGTCTGCACTTCCTGGATTCCCTTGAGCAGCAACTGCCAGGCGCGGGAGAGAACGCGGACCGAGAGTTTCTCGGCAAAATCGCGGCCACGTGTCCGTTCCGCCTCGGTGAGCGACAGGTCGGTCGCGCCGTTCGGCACGTGCTTGAGGCGCGTCACCAGATGCACAAAGGCGGCGAGATCGGACAGCACGGCCACCGGATCGGCGCCGGTGTCATATTGGTCGGCGAGGATGGCGAGCGCAGCCGCGACATC
>JAGSYV010000103.1 GCA_018262505.1 Pseudomonadota bacterium | reverse complement strand
GAGCGTTGAATCTTCTTTTTGAATCGCCGCCGGCGAATGGATGGGGTTGTGACATTCCTGCCGAGTCCGAACTCGGAGTTCGATACGGGAAACGCGGTATCTTCGGATTTGTCACCTCCCCCCATTCTGTCTTCCACAAGAAAAAATGGGGAGAGGTCGGTGTGGAAAGCCGCGTGCTCAGGCCAGCGTGCGCTCCAGAATGTCGGCGACATCGCGCGACAGCTGCGGCTTGATCTGGATCGAGCGGAGCGCCGTTTCCGCTTGGGCTCGCCGCTTCGGCTCGTAGGAGCGCCAGGAGCGGAAGGTGACGAGCAGCCGGGCGGCGAGTTGCGGATTGGTGGCGTCGAGCCTGGAGATGATATCGGCCACGAAGCCGAAGCCCTTGCCGTCCGCCCGCCCGAACTGGGTGGGATTGGACGTGGCAAAGGCGCCGACCAGCGCTCGCACGCGGTTTGGATTGCCGAAGGAGAAGGCCGGATGCTGGGTCAGGGCCATCACCTTGTCGAGCGTGCCGGGAAGCGGCGCCGACGCCTGTGCCGACAGCCACTTGTCGACGACCAGCGGCACAGTGCCGAAACGCTCGAAGAAGGCGGCCAGCGCCGCTTCGGCGCCCGCGTCGCCACGATGGACCAGAATGGTCAGTGCCGCCATGCGATCGGTCATGTTGGTGGCCGTCTCGAAACGCCGACGTACCAGCGCCATCGTCTCGGCCGAGCCGGTGATCGATAGAAGGTCGAGCGCGGTATTGGCGAGCGACCTTCGGCCGGACCCGGCCGCATCGGGCACGTAGGGCTCGCCGGCAGCGGCATTGTCTGCTTCGATGATCGCCTGGAAACGCGCCCCGAGCCGACCGGCAATGGTGCGCCGATAGGCCTTATGGGCAGCAGCCACGGCGTCGGGGTCGACGTTCTCGGCCACTTCGCGGGCGACGTCGTTTTCGCTGGGCACGGCAATGAGCAGCGCCTTGAAGGCGGCGTCGAGGGTCGAGTCCTTGAGAAGCTCGCCGAGGGCGTCGATCGGCGCCGTCTCGAAGCTGGGCGCCTGACCGGCGCGCACCTGCTGGGTCGCCTTGACCAGCGCGGTCATGGCCAACGTGGTGCCGGCCTGCCAGCGGTTGAAGCTGTCGGCATCGTTGGCGAGCAGGAAGATGAGATCGGCCGAAGACAGTGACTGCCGCACCTTGACGGGCGCCGAGAAGCCACGGAACAGCGATGGCACGGGCCGCGACAGCAGCCCCTCGAAGGTCACGCTGTGCGACGGCTGCGTCAGGACCAGCGTGTCACCATTCACCTCGGCGCCAGCGATCGAGGAGGGCCGCATGTCCGAGCCGTCCGGACCGACGAGCCCGAAACGCACCGGAATGACGCGCGACTTCTTGGTCTGCTGGCCGGGCGTCGCGGCTGTCTCCTGGGTCAGCGTCAGCGTGTAGCGCCGCGCCGCCTCATCCCAGCTCTCCTCGACGGTGACCGTCGGCGTACCGGCTTCGCGGTACCAGACCATGAAGGGTTCGAGATCGCGGCCGGATGCCTCGGCGAAGCAGGCGATGAATTGCTCGATGGTGGCGGCCTCGCCGTCGTGGCGGGTGAAATAGAAATCCATGCCGCGCGCGAAGGCATCGTCGCCGATCAGCGTCTTCAGCATGCGGATGACCTCGGCGCCCTTCTCGTAGACGGTCGCCGTGTAGAAGTTGTTGATTTCCTTATACTGCTCGGGACGCACGGGATGGGCGAGCGGGCCGCCGTCCTCCGGGAACTGCTGGCTCCTCAAAAGCCGGACGTCGGAAATGCGCTTCACCGCCCGCGAGCGCATGTCGGAGGAGAATTCCTGGTCGCGGAAAACGGTCAGGCCTTCTTTCAGGCAGAGCTGGAACCAGTCGCGGCAGGTGATGCGGTCGCCCGTCCAGTTGTGGAAGTACTCGTGAGCGATCACCGCCTCGATGCCAGCATAGTCGGCGTCGGTGGCGATTTCCGGGTCGGCCAGCACGTATTTGTCGTTGAAGACATTGAGGCCCTTGTTTTCCATGGCGCCCATGTTGAAATCGGACACGGCCACGACGTTGAAGACGTCGAGATCATATTCGCGGCCGAACACGTCTTCGTCCCATTTCATCGAGCGCTTGAGCGAGTCCATGGCATAGGCCGCCTTCGGCGCATTGCCCTTCTCGACATAAATGGCCAGCTTCACCTTGCGGCCGCTCGTGGTCGTGAAGCTGTCGTCCAGGGCATTGAGATCGCCGGCGACCAGGGCGAACAGGTAGCTCGGCTTCGGCCAGGGGTCGTGCCAGACGGCGAAATGGCGGCCGTCATCGAGATCGCCCGACGACACCGGGTTGCCGTTGGACAGGAGGATTGGTGCTTCCGTCTTCGGCGCGATGATTTTCACGGTGAACACCGAGAGCACGTCCGGTCGGTCATAGTAATAGGTGATGCGGCGGAAGCCCTCCGCTTCGCACTGGGTGCACCAGGTGCCGGACGAACGATAGAGGCCCATCAGCTTGGTGTTGGCGGCCGGATCGAGGCGCGTCGTCATTTCGAGGCGGAAGCTGCCGGCCGGCGGCGCCTTGACGGTCAGACGGGTGGGACTGACTTCGTAATCGCTCTCAGCCAGCTCTTGGCCATCGACGGCGATGCGGACGAGCGTCAGTTCGTCGCCGACGAGAACGAGCGGTTCCCCGGCAGTGCCGGCGCGCGGCGAGAGGACGAGAGTCGCCGTCACCAGCGTCCTCTCAGGCGTCAGGTCGAAATCGAGATCGACCTTATCGATCGCGTAGGGCGTGGGCCGGTAGTCGGCGAGACGGATGATGGGGGAAGTTTCCTGGGACACGGGCGCAACCTATTGTCAAAGATGCGGCGCAAAGCGCCAAAATCGGGTGGGCCAGCAGCGGCCGGCGATGCAAGGGTTGTAAGGTCGATCGGGGGAAATGCAAACTCCTGTTTGCGAACGTGTCGCGATGTTGATCATCTTTACAACCCGACGCGCTTCGCCTATGGGAGAAGGCATGAACGGTTTTGTCGCCCTGAACGCATCGTGGTGGTGGCGCTTCTCATAAGGAGAGCGGCCGACGCGGTGTGTCCAGACGGGACGAAATGAGCGAGGGCTGCTCCGGGAGACCGGAACGGCCCTTTTGTTTGAGGTGTCCGAGGCGGTCTCTCCGAGTGGCGACAGGGGAGATTGCGATGGTCAAGAGCGAAGCCGAAGCCGGTTCGTCCGGCAACAGAGAGTCCTTCGTCACCGCCGGCGGCGTGGAGGTGGCGCGAAGCGCCCGACCCGACCACTACAAGACGGCCATATCAGGCTATTTCGACAAACTCGATACGCGGCGCGGCGCCGTGCTGTCGTCCAACTATGAGTTTCCCGGCCGCTATTCGCGCTGGGACATCGCTTTCGTCGATCCGCCGGTGGCAATCACCGCGCGCGGCCGAAAGATGACGATCGAGGCGCTCAACGCACGCGGCCGGATCCTGCTCCCCGCCTTCGCCGCCGCCGTCCGTGGGCCTGACCTGATTGCTCTCTCCGTCGAGAATGCGCTGATTTCCCTTGAGGTGACGACCCCCAAGGAGGGATTCGCCGAGGAAGATCGTTCGCGTCAGCCGTCGGTGTTCTCGGTGCTGCGCCGCATCATCGCGAAATTTGCAACGCCGGAGGACGACAAGCTCGGCCTCTGGGGCTCGTTTGGCTACGATCTCGCCTTCCAATTCGACAGCGTCGATTTCAAGCTGCCACGGCCCGACGACCAGCGCGACCTCGTGCTCTATTTCCCCGATGAAATCGCCGTCGTCGATCACCATCGCGCCGCCGCCACCGTCTATTCCTACGACTTCGTCGTCGAGGGAAGGCTGACCGTCGGCCTGCCGCGCGATGGCGAGTCGCAGCCGTTCCGGGCGAGCGACCGCACTCCTGGACGCGGCGACCACCAGCCCGGCGAATATGCCGCTTCGGTCGGCAAGGCGGTGGAATATTTCCGGCGCGGCGATCTCTTCGAGGTGGTGCCGGGTCAGGTGTTCTATGAGAAGCCGTCGTCGCCGCCGTCGGCGATCGCCCGCCGCCTGCAGCAGATCAATCCGGCGCCCTTCGGCTTCATGTTCAACCTCGGGGCCAACGAATATCTGATCGGCGCCAGTCCCGAGATGTTCGTGCGCGTGACCAATGGCAAGCGCGTCGAGACCTGCCCGATCTCCGGCACCATCCGGCGCGGCCGCAACGCCATCGAGGACGAGGAGCAGATCCGCATCCTTCTCAACTCCAAGAAGGACGAGGCCGAGCTCACCATGTGCTCGGACGTCGATCGCAACGACAAGAGTCGCATCTGCGAGCCGGGGTCGGTGCGTGTGATTGGGCGTCGCCAGATCGAGATGTATTCGCGCCTCATCCACACCGTCGATCACATCGAGGGGCGGCTGCGCGACGGCATGGACGGTCTCGACGCCTTCCTCAGCCACGCCTGGGCGGTGACGGTGACCGGCGCGCCCAAGCTGTGGGCGATGCAGTTCATCGAGGACAATGAGAAGAGCTGCCGCGCCTGGTATGGCGGCGCCGTCGGCGCCTTCCTGATGAATGGCGACGTCAACACCGGTCTGACGCTCAGGACGATCCGCCTGAAGGATGGCATCGCCGAAGTGCGGGCCGGCGCTACGCTTCTCTACGACTCAGTGCCCGAGGACGAGGAGAAGGAAACCGAACTCAAGGCCTCGGCGCTGATCTCGGCCATCCGCGAGGCCGGCACCGCGCCGGTCGCCGCCGCATCGGTGGTGCGTGAGGCGGTCGGTTCCGGCATCAAGATCGTGCTGGTCGACCATGAGGACAGCTTCGTTCACACGCTCGCCAACTACTTCCGCCAGACGGGCGCCGAGGTGAAGACGTTGCGCGCTTCGAAGGGGAAGGGCATCGACCCCGCCCTGATTGCCGCCGAGAAGCCCGACCTCCTCGTCATGTCGCCGGGGCCGGGAAACCCTTCCGACTTCCAGTGCGCGCGGACGATCGCGGCGGCGCGACAGCTCGGCTTGCCGGTGTTCGGCGTCTGCCTCGGTTTGCAAGCGATGGTGGAAGCCTTCGGCGGCCGGCTGGCCCAGCTCGATGTGCCCTATCACGGCAAGCCGTCGAAAGTGGCGGTGACGGCCAACTCGCTATTGTTTGCCGGTTTGCCGGCCGAGATCGTCATCGGCCGCTATCATTCGCTTTATGCCGACAAGGCATACCTTCCCGAGGAGTTCCGTGTGACGGGAGAAACCAGTGATGGGGTGATCATGGCCATCGAGCACCGAAGCGAACCTTTCGCCGCGGTGCAATTCCACCCGGAATCGATCATGTCGCTGTCGGAAGATGCCGGTCATGTCATCATTGAGAATGCTATCCAGGGTTTAGTCAACGCCCGCCGAAACGCCTAGTTCATTTCCGCCTTGCATCTTATCGCCGGGGTGGTGGGAAAGTTTACATGTGTCGCCTGTGGGCGAGTGCAACTGCCTGATTTTGGTGGCGACCTTGAATGAGTCTCCCCTCAGAAAGGCACCGAATCTGGCTTCCCCTTTCCCTGGGCGAGGGAACTTTGTTGGAGAGAAAAGCAATAAATATCAATTATCTAGGACCATTGCGCAACTTCCGAACCGGGCGCGGGAAGCGTTGTTGCAAGGATGTCGCACTTAAATGGCGAATTGAATGTTTCGAGCTGGATACATGCGAAAAGCGCGAGGGAACAACTTTTGGTGCTGGAAGATTGCGTGCGACGCGCTATCATAAAAATTGCGACAACGTTGCTGGCTCAACTCGTCGCGGGGTTAGCAGCCCCTTCCGCGGTTTTCGCGGACTAGCGGTCCAAACAACTAGAGGGCGCAAGCCCTCTTTTTTTGTCCTGAAGAACTCAGGTTTTATCGGGCCATCGGGATCTGCCGGGTATCTCCCCTAAGCGTCCCAGCCGTTCCGCTTTTCAGCGGGTCTTGGATGGTGGTCCCCGGCCGTTTCAAAATCGCTGGGATCATCAATTCTCTTCCATTGTCAGCCCCCGCTTATGGAAAAGGCTCGATCGCGCCGTTCCTGCCCAAATTTGCGCCTTGACCCCTTCATTTTTTTACCGAAAGATCAAGGAAACAGAAGGGCGGAGAAAAACCGCCGGGGAATAGCGGGCAAGGCAATCTGAAGATCCGGTTCGGGCTGGATTTGGCCGACCTGAATCACGGTTGGATCAAGGACATCGGATGCGCCAAGCCGGTCGCTTCGATGAACGAGAGTGTTTTGTCTTCGTCGTTACTGTGCTTCAGCCACGGGACCAACATCCATGCCAGACATTTCTGCGGGACGCCTCGCTGCGGTCGATTATGGAAAGAATTTTTCCGACGTCCATCCGCCGCTTAGTTCGCATGAGGCGGTCGTTGAAAGCGATCGCTGCTATTTTTGCTTCGACGCGCCTTGTACCAATGCCTGCCCCACGTCGATTGATATTCCGATGTTCATTCGGAAGATCGGTACGGGCAATGTGGATGGCGCGGCGGAGACCATATTTTCTTCCAATATTCTAGGCGGCATGTGCGCTCGCGTCTGTCCCACCGAGACGCTGTGCGAGGAAGCCTGCGTCCGCAACGAAGCCGAGGAAAAGCCGGTGCGCATTGGCCTCCTTCAGCGCCACGCCACCGACCACTACTTCGACCGTCATGCCGCCTTTGGCGTTCGCGCTCCCGCCACTGGCCGCAAGGTAGCCGTCATTGGCGCCGGTCCGGCGGGCCTCGCCTGTGCCCATGAACTGGCGCTCAAGGGTCATGACGTGACGATTTTCGAGGCGCGCGGCAAGGCAGGTGGCCTCAACGAGTTTGGCATTGCCTCCTACAAGGCGACCGACAACTTCGCGCAGCGCGAGGTGGATTTCGTGCTCGGCATTGGGGGCATCGCCATCGAGGCGGGCAAAGCGCTTGGCCGGGACTTCACGCTGGGCAGTCTCAAGGCGGATTATGACGCCGTCTTTCTCGGCCTCGGCCTTCAGGCCGTCAATGCTTTGGGCGTCGAGGGGGAAGAGATAGCCGGTGTTGTCGATGCCGTCCGCTGGATCGAGGATCTCAGACAATCGCCCGACAAGTCGATGATCGAGGTGGGGGCGAGGGTCGTCGTCATCGGCGGCGGCATGACGGCGGTGGATGCCGCCATGCAGGCCAAGAAGCTCGGCGCCGACGAGGTGACCATCGCCTATCGACGTGGTCCGGCCGAGATGGGCGCCAGCCGTTACGAACAGGAGCTGGCCCAGATGAATGGCGTGCGCATTCTGCATTGGGTCGCGCCGAAGAGTGTCGTCTCCGAGGGTAATGCGGTCGCCGCTGTCGACTTCGAGCGCACCGCGCTCGACGCGTCCGGCCGGTTGGTTGGAACAGGTCGCAGCGTTCGTGTCGCCGCCGACCAGGTCATGAAGGCGATCGGCCAGACCTTCGTTGCCGATCCGGTCGAAGGCGGTGAGACCGTCGCGCTCGAAGGCGGCCGCATCGCTGTCGACACGGAAATGCGTACCTCGCTCGCCGGCGTCTGGGCGGGTGGCGACTGCGTCCGCGGCGGTGAAGACCTCACCGTCCAGGCCGTCGATCACGGCAAGCGCGCCGCCCTTTCCATCCACGCCACCCTTAGCGCTTGAAGGAGTTCCCAAATGGCCGATCTCCGCACCAATTTCCTTGGCATCAAGTCGCCGAACCCCTTCTGGCTCGCCTCGGCGCCACCCACCGACAAGAAGTACAACGTCGAGCGTGCCTACCGCGCCGGCTGGGGTGGCGTCGTTTGGAAGACGCTCGGCGAGGATCCCGCCGTCGTCAACGTCAACGGCCCGCGCTATGGCGCCATCCACGCCGGTGACCGCCGGCTTTCCGGCCTCAACAACATCGAGCTGATCACCGACCGTCCCTTGGAACTGAACCTTCGCGAGATCACCGAGGTGAAGAAGGCCTGGCCCGACCGGGCGCTGGTCGTCTCGCTGATGGTGCCCTGCGAGGAACAGAACTGGAATTCGATCATCGCCCGCGTCGAGGAAACCGGCGCCGACGGTATCGAACTCAATTTCGGTTGCCCGCACGGCATGAGCGAGCGCGGCATGGGTTCGTCGGTCGGGCAGGTGCCCGAATACATCGAAATGGTCGCCCGCTGGTGCAAGGCGGCGACGCGCATGCCGGTGATCGTCAAGCTGACGCCCAACATCACCAACATCCGCTATCCCGCCCGTGCCGCCAAGAGGGGCGGGGCGGACGCGGTGTCGCTCATCAACACCATCAATTCGATCGTCGCCGTCGATCTCGACAGTTTCGCCCCGGTGCCGACCATCGACGGCAAGGGCAGCCACGGTGGCTACTGCGGGCCGGCGGTGAAGCCGATCGCTCTCAACATGGTGGCCGAGATCGCTCGCGATCCCGAAACCTTCGGCCTGCCGATTTCCGGCATCGGCGGCATTGAGACCTGGCGCGACGCTGCCGAATATATCGCGCTCGGCTGCGGTACGGTGCAGGTCTGCACGGCCGTGATGACCTACGGCTTCAAGATCGTTGAGGAAATGATCGACGGCATGAAGAAGTACATGGATGGGCATGGCTTCTCAACCGTCGATGACTTCCGAGGCCTTGCGGTCAAAAATGTCTCCGACTGGAAATACCTCAACCTCAACTACATCGCCAAGGCGAAGATCGACCAGGATCTTTGCATCAAGTGCGGTCGTTGCTACATCGCCTGCGAGGACACTTCGCATCAGGCGATCACCCACATGGTCGAGGGCATCCGGCATTTCGAGGTGAAGGACGAGGAGTGCGTCGGCTGCAATCTCTGCGTCAATGTCTGCCCGGTTAAGGGCTGCATCACCATGGAGCCCATGGCACCTGGATCCGTCGACCCACGCACCGGCCGGGTCGTTCCCGCCGCCTACGCCAACTGGACGACCCATCCCAACAATCCCTCAGCCGTCGCGGCGGAGTGAAGGGGGCAGAGCTACGCATTGTTCCGGAGCGCCGACCTCATGGCCGAGCGTCGGTGTACCCCCCATTTGATCGTGATCGGTCGGTGAGCCTTCTGGTGACCGCCCGACTTGGGGGGAGACATGATGCCTCATCGCTGTCCTTGGTATCTCGGTTATTTTCTGATCAACCCACTGCGCCGGCTGGTTCAGAGCCCGGTCAAGCTGCTGCAACCCTACGTGAAGGCGGGATTCCGTGTGCTCGAGCCCGGGCCGGGCATGGGCTACTTCACGCTCGAGTTGGCACGCCTTGCCGGACCGACGGGCAAGGTCCACGTCGTCGATATCGAGCCGCGCATGCTGTCGGCGCTGGGTCGCCGCGCCAGATCGGCGGGCTGCGAGAACAGGATTGACCTGCGCTTGGCGCGGGAGAATGCCCTTGGTGTCGGCGACCTTGCCGGCGAAATCGATTTCGTTCTCGCCTTTGCTGTCGTGCACGAACTCGGCAACGTCGCGGGCTTCTTCACCGAGGCGGCGAACGCTATGAAGCCCGGCGCACGGTTGCTCCTTGCCGAACCGACCGGCCATGTTTCCGACGTGCTATTCGCGCAGGAATGCGCGGCGGCCGAAGCCGCCGGCCTTGTTGTTGTTGAGCGACCCGACATCTGGCGGAGCCACGCCGTCGTCTTCGCCAAGGCTTGAGGAGCGGATCAGGCGTCGACGGTTTGCCGACGCTCCTGACGAATGCGGGTGGCGACGCTGGCGATCTCAGCGCTAGCCGCCTGCATTGCTCGCGCCCGATGCTCTTCGGAGATGTTGACGCCCTCGGCGCGGACGACGTCGATGTCCTTGATGCCGAGCAGGCGGAAGAAGGAGCGGAGATAGGGATCGACGAAATCCTCTTCCGGGCCGCGATGGAAGCCGCCGCTCGCATAGGCGACGACGATCTTGCGGCCGCCGGCGAGCCCTTCTGGCCCCTTCTCGGTATAGCGGAATGTCTTGCGGGGGATGGAGATCGAATCGAGCCAGGCCTTGAGGCGGGACGGAACGCTGAGATTGTACATCGGCGCGCCGATGACGATCACATCGGCGGCGAGAAACTGGTCGGCTGCCGCGCTGTCGCCGGTGCGCGGGTTGATTGAGGCGGGCCCTTCGCTGGTCAGATCCCGATGGATCACCGGTTCGTCGGAACCGTCGGCGATGGCGGCGACAATGGCGGCGGTCATCGTACGGGAAATGGATCCTTCGGCCTGAATGCTGGAATCGATGTGCAGGATGGTCACTGTGACGAGCTCCGATTGATTTTCGGACAGAGACTATCGCGGCCGTTGCCGAGCTGTTATCGGTATCGGATCAATAAATATCGAGTTTGGGCCAAAGTGACTGACGCCTATAGCAACCGCCTCATTGACAGCGGTGCGCGCCACAGTGCGCCCCTCCATAGCCATGACCAGGGGCAGCTCACCTACATCGAGCGCGGCGTGCTCAGCCTGGAAGCGGAGGGGAGCATTTGGGCAATTCCACCCGGGCGGCTGCATTGGATTCCGGCCGACGTGCGGCACGCTTCGCGCTCGCACGGCGGGGTGCGCTTCTGGCTGCCCCTGGTATCGGAAGAGTTCGCCCGCCGCCTGCCGGATCGGATCATTGTGCTTGAGGCATCGCCGTTGCTTGTCAGCGCGCTCGACCGGCTACGGAGCCTGCGACCGGACGATGCTTTTACCGCGCCGTTAATCGATGTCATCGCTCATGAAATCAACGCCGGGGCAGAGGACGTGCCTGGCATGCGACTGCCAACGCCGCCCCGCATGCGCGACTGGGCCTTGGCCTTTCTCGCCGCGCCGAGCATCAAGACCGGTATCGACGCGGCAGCCCAGGCCGTGGCCATGTCGCGGCGTAGCTTCACGCGGCATTTTGAACGCGAAGTCGGCATGACCTTCGCCGCCTGGAAGCGGGCGGCCATCGTCCATAGGGCGACTGTGCGGCTGGCCGAAGGAGAGAGCGTCGGTCAAGTTGCCCTGGAGGCCGGCTATGAGAGCGTCAGCGCCTTCATTGCCATGTTCAGGTCGGTATCTGGCCGGCCACCGGGCCAGATCCGACGCCGACCGGAGGCCTGATCAGCCACGCGTTGGCAATATGCCGCGCATCAACACGCCGATGACCGTGTCGGACGCGGCGCGGAAGGTGGCGGGGTCCTCGACGCCACGCCCGAGGACCGAGCGAATCTGCGCGTCGAAGTCGGCGTAGTGCTGGGTCGTTGCCCAGATCATGAAGACCAGGTGGACAGGGTCGACGTCGAGAAGCTTGCCGTCCCGGATCCAGCGGCGAATGACCTCGGCCTTCTCTTCGACGATCGACTTGAGATCGGTCTTGAGAACGCCGTCGAGATGCGGCGCCCCCAGGAGTATCTCGCCGATGAAAAGTCGGCTTTCCTGCGGAAAATCGCGCGACTGCTCCAGCTTCTGGCGGATATAGCCGGTAAGCTCGGTCTCCGGGTCGCCATCCTCGGCCATTTCCCCGAATGGGGCGAGCCACATGTCGAGCGTGCGCGTCAGCACCGCGGTGTAGAGGTCGTGCTTGCGGCGGAAGTAATAGAGGAGGTTCGGCTTGGACATGCCGGCCTTCTCGGCGATCTGGTCGACGGTGGCGCCACGGAAGCCGTAGCGCGAAAACACCTCCAGCGCCGCGTCGAGGATGCGCTCCTCGTTCTCCGCCTGAATGCGCGTCCGCTTCTTGGAGCCGCGCGCGCGGGCCAGATCCTGACTTTCACTCGCTGTATCGTAACTCATGACACGAATGTCCACGCTATCGAGGCGTTCGGCAAGCCCGGATTGGCGCAAAGCGCCGGTCGCGGTGGATGAATTTTGTCCTGCCGGTCAGAAGCGCAGAGTCACGCCGCTCGCGGTGCGATGCGGGCGAGATCGTCGCCGATTTCCCGACGCTTCTTCATCAGGTCATGGTCGGTCTGAAGGCCCAGGAAAAAGCCTTCCGACAAGCCGAAGTAGCGGGCAAGGCGCAGGTCGGTATCGGCGGTGATCGCCCGCTTGCCGAGGACAATCTCGTTGATGCGGCGCGGCGGCACCAGGACGGCGCGGGCAAGTGCATTCTGGCTGATGCCCATGGGGATCAGGAATTCCTCCAGGAGGATTTCGCCCGGCGTCGGGTTGTCGAGAAGATCAGCCGTGATAGTCGACGATCGAGACATCGGATGGTCCTCCTTCGGTCCAGACGAAACAGATTCGCCACTGGTCATTGATCCTGATCGAGTG
>JAGSYV010000014.1 GCA_018262505.1 Pseudomonadota bacterium | reverse complement strand
TCGACGAGCCACTTGGTCTCTCCTGGGCGCACGGGTGCCGGCCACCATAGTGGCGGCGATGACGTTAGTCCACGTCGGTTATCACCCGAATTTCACCACGCCCCTTCCCAAATGCGACCAAAATTACCAGCTATAGCTAACGGAAAGGATGCACCGGTTCGCCGACTTTCACGACCGGGCGTGGAGACGAGAAATGTTCAGGCTGTCAAAGATTGCCGCACCTGTCGCCATTGCCGCCGTCCTGTCCTCGCTGGCGTTGCCGGCCATGGCGGATGGCTACTACCACAGGCACCACCGCTATGATGGCGGCGACCTCGCCGCAGTCGGCGCCATCGGCCTTCTCGGCGGCGCTCTGCTGGGCTCCACGCTGGCCTCCCCGCCGTCGCCGCCAGCCTATTATGATCCGCCGCCGCCGCCCGTTTATTACAACCCGCCGCCGCCACCGGTCATCTACCGTCCGGCGCCCGTGGTCGTCTACCAGCAGCCTGCTCGGGTCTATGCGGTACCGATGCCGCAGGAGCATCAGGCTTGGTGTGCCGGTCGCTACCGGTCCTACAACTCTTACGACAATACGTGGGTCGATAACCGCGGAAATCTGCGCCCCTGTCAGTCGCCTTACTACGGCGGCTGATCGGAAAGCCACCACCCCAGGCAGATCGCAGTACCTTGAACCGCTCGCCGTGACCTCCTGGCGGGCGGCTTTTTTTATCAGTCCGGAAGCAGTCGCGCCGCGAAGGCCCGGCTATAGGCCGTGACATCCGGGCGGTCGAGTTCAGCCGCGGCACGGAAGGCGACGACCCGTGCCAGTTCACGCTCCTGCTGTCGGTCGAGTTCGGCCATGATGATCGAAACGAGATCGTCGGCCGGTTGCGGAAAGCGGAGTATTCGGCCAACTGAAACGCGTGGCCCGTCGAACGCCGCCAGCATGCCTTCCATCGTCGCTTCCGCGGCGATCAGCCCGGTCTCCTCACGAAGCTCCCGTTCGATCGAGGCGATCACGTCGACATTGCCGTCGGCATCGACATCGGCCGGCTCCAGGCTGCCGCCCGGTGGATAGATTTTGCCGGCATTGGCCGTCGTCGCCCCCATGACGCCGAGGATCAGCGCGCCGTCCGACGACAGCACCAGCGCCGATCCGAACAGGTTGCGGATGCCGATCTCCGGAAAACCCCAGTCGCGCCAGGCGATGAAGCCGGCGAAATCGCCCTCGACCGCCTCGCCCGTCAGCACGCCGCCGTGAACCGCGATGCCGCCCGGCGCGCCCGGCGCGATGGTGCCCAACACCCGACCGTTCCAGAGATGCGGATTGGCGGTCAGGCAGGCCGCCCAGTGTGCCTCGATCTTGGGGCGCAGATCGTCGGCAATTGGCCACGCGCCGGGTCGAAGGCGGAGGCGAATATCGGTGATTTCATGAAGCATGGGGCGTTCCGGAACAACCGGCCAATCAGGTGAGTCGGCAAACTCTAGCCAGCCGATACGACCAAAGGAAGACGCGCCGCCCCGATCCGTCGGCCGGACAACAAAAATCCCCGCCGGACACCGGCGGGGATCGAAGCAATCGAGAGATGGTGTAGAGCCGGAATGGGAACTCGCTGGGGCACGGCAAATGGCGACGGGTTCGAGAACCGGAGCAGAGCCCTAAGCTAGATGCCCGCCCCAGCAGAGTTTCGGTCCGGCGACTAGGCGGCGCGGATGGTTCCGACGAACGCCGACACCTTCTGCTCCAGCGTCGCCGACTGCTTGGCGAGATGCGACATGCGCTCGAGAAGATCGCGCGAGGCTGCGCCACTCTTTTCGGCCGTGGTCCGGACGCCGACGATAGTCGTTGCCACGTCGGCGGCACCGATGGCCGCTTCGGAGATGTTGCGGGAAATCTCGCCGGTTGCCGAGCTCTGCTGCGTGGCAGCGCCGGCGATCGACGAGGTGATGTGATCGAGCTCGGCGATGCGGCGCGAGATGTCGGCGATCTTTTCCACCGACTGCTGGGTGGCGCCCTGAATGGTGCCCATCTGCGCTTCGATGTCCTGCGTCGCCTTCGCCGTCTGGCTGGCCAATGCCTTCACTTCCGAGGCGACGACGGCAAAGCCGCGGCCCGCCTCGCCGGCCCGCGCCGCCTCGATGGTGGCGTTGAGGGCAAGAAGATTGGTCTGCTCGGCAATCGCCTGGATCATGGCAACGATGGTGCCGACCTTCGACGCGCTGTCGGCGAGCGACCGGACGTCGTGGTCGGTCAGACGGGCCTGCTCGACGGCGGCGCCGATCAGCGTCGACGCTTCATCGATCTGGCGACCGATTTCGGCGATCGACGACGACAGTTCTTCCGAGGCGCCAGCCACCGCCTGCACGTTGGCCGAGGTCTGTTCGGACGCACTGGCCACGGCAACCGACCGGCCGGAGGTCTCCTCGGCATCGGCCACCATCACTTCGGCGGCCTTCAGCGTCGACTGCGCGGTCTGCGTCACGGTGGCGAGCACCGCGCCGACTTCGCTCTCGAATTCCCGGGCAAGCCGATCGAGCAGCGCCTTCTGCTCGGCGCGCCGCTGGGCCTCCACATCGGCCTGGGCCGCCTTGAGCCGTTCGGTCTCGACCAGCGTGTCGCGGAAGGTGCCGACGGTGCTCCACAGCAGGCCGATCTCGTCGCGGCCGATTTTGGCGGGGATGGCGACATCCATCTTGCCATGTGTTAGCTCGGCCAGCGCGCCATTGACGCGGCGCAGCGGCCCGGCGATCTTGGCCGCCCCGATCCAGGACGCGATGCCGATGCCGGCCAGAATGCCGACGATGGCAAAGATGATTAGGGTCCGGCGGCCGGCCACGTAATAGTCTTCAATGGAGGCGCGCACCGCGTCGAGATCCTGCCGGTCGAGATCGATCAGCTTGTCGAGGTCGGCCTGGAGCTGCTTGCGATTGCTGCGGTTGGCGTCGTTGTTACCCTGCTCGTTGGCAGCGGCTGGCGACACCTCGGTGCCGAGTCGGGCGGTCTCGGTGCGGAAGGTCTGGAATTCCTTGGCCTTGGCGACGATGGCACCGAACTCGTTCTTGCGGTCGTCGGGCACGCGAGCGGACCAGTCGCCGAGCAGCGTGTCGATCGCTTTCAGGTTCTTTAGGATACCGTCGGCGAAGGGTTTGGCTGTCTCTTTGTCCTTGGCGGCGTATACGCCGCGCGAGTCCATCACCACCGCGGTGATCAGCCGGTTAAGGTGCTCGCCGTCATAGGCGCGCTGCGAGGCCAACTGAAAGGCATCGACCTGCTCGTTGTACCCCTGCATGAGACGGATGCCGAGCAGGGCAACGCCAATGGCGATGACGCCGAGCACGGCAACGATCGAATAGAGCTTTCCTTGGATTTTCATTTTCGAGCTTCCGCAAACAAGGTCAGTCTAAACAGGCGATGGCTGACAAGGCAGCAGCATAGAAATATTTCCATTGCCGAGTGATTAACGCGTGGAATGTTTCCAATGAGTTGCGCCTTTGTCGTGAGTGAATCCGATGGCCATGACGAATAAAAGTTGCATTATCAGTCGAATAAACCTGAGTGCATCATGACGATAACGGAGATCCGACCGGTCGGAATCTACTTCCGGTCGAAGATTCTCGACTTCATATACAAAAAAGCCGGAAAGCCTCGCGGCTCTCCGGCTTCGTCATCAATGATCGCCCAATAAGCTGTCGCCAACCTTGCGCTCCTGCCGCGACCGGGCGGCTTGCCGCCCAGCGTAAGGCACAAAGCGTGGATCGCCAGTGGCGATCAGTTGCGGGCCTTGTCGACCAGCTTGTTCTTGGCGATACCCCGCGTCCGGGCGGGCTACCGCCCGGCGCAAGGCATAAAGCGTGGATTGCCCTAGGCGATCAGTTGCGGGCCTTGTCGACCAGCTTATTTTTCGCAATCCACGGCATCATGGCGCGCAGCTTTTCGCCGACGGCCTCGATCTGGTGGCTGTCGTTGTTGCGGCGGATGCCCTTGAAGCGGGCGGCGCCGGCCTTGTATTCCTGCATCCACTCGGAGGTGAACTTGCCCGACTGAATGTCCTTCAGCACGCGCTTCATCTCGGCCTTGGTCTCGGAGGTGATGATACGCGGGCCGGAGACATACTCGCCCCACTCGGCGGTGTTGGAGATCGAGTAGTTCATGTTGGCGATGCCGCCCTCGTAGATGAGGTCGACGATCAGCTTCACTTCGTGCAGGCACTCGAAATAGGCCATCTCGGGCGCATAGCCGGCTTCGACCAACGTCTCGAAGCCATTGCGGATCAGCTCGACGAGGCCGCCGCAGAGGACCACCTGCTCGCCGAACAGGTCGGTCTCGCATTCTTCCTTGAAGGTCGTCTCGATGATGCCCGAGCGACCGCCGCCGATACCCGAGGCATAAGACAGCGCCAGTTCGAGGGCATTGCCCGAAGCGTTCTGCGCCACGGCGACCAGGCAAGGCACGCCGCCGCCCTTCTGGTACTCGCCGCGCACCGTGTGGCCGGGACCCTTCGGGGCGATCATGACGACGTCGAGGGTCGCCTTCGGCTCGATCAGGCCGAAGTGGACGTTGAGGCCATGGGCGAAGGCAATGGCGGCGCCGTCGCGGATATTCGGGGCGATCTCGTCGCGATAGATGTCGGCCTGCAGCTCGTCCGGCGTGGCGATCATCAGGAAGTCGGCCCACTTGGCGGCGTCGGCCACCGACATGACCTTCAGGCCGTCAGCCTCGACCTTCTTGGCCGTCGCAGAACCCGGACGCAGGGCAATGACGATGTCCTTGGCGCCGGAGTCCTTGAGGTTCAACGCATGGGCGCGGCCCTGCGAGCCGTAGCCCACGACCACGACCTTCTTGCCCTTGATCAGGTTGAGATCGGCATCACGATCATAATAGACGCGCATGTTGTCTTCCTTCCTCGCCAGTGGCGTTCTCAAGACGACCGATCCCCGCCGGTCGCCGGTTCACTCATGAAATCGGCTTACTCGATGTCCTGGGCGCCGTGCCCATAGAGACGAAAAAACTGCGCGATCGCGAGGCGTGCCCGCCGCGACCGCTCCTCGGCCAGACCCGTCGGCGGTTCGCCGAGCAGCATCCGCACGTGGCCGTCATGAACGACGAGGCCGTAAAGCGTCTCATAGGCCTCGCGCGTATCGGTGAAATGCACGTAACCATGCCGCCGACCGAGTTCCAGAAGCGCTCGGGCGCGCTGTTCGATCGGCAGCCGGCCGTGCTCGCGCAGCAACGCTCCGAGCCGGGCGCCATCGCGATCAGCCTGGCCGATGGCGAGACGGTTGAGCGCCAGCGACACCTCGCCTGAGAGCACGCCGATGAGATCTTCGGCGAACACGACGAGGCTGCGGGCGAAATCGTCGAGGGTCGGTATCGCCTCGCGCGGCCCCGGCGTCCGCACCTTGCTGGCTTGGTAGGTGATCATGGCGGCCAGCAGCCCATCGCGGTCACCAAACCACTTGTAGAGGCTTTCCTTGGAGCAGTTGGCCGCCCGGGCGAGACCGGCGGTGGTCAGCGCCCGCTCGCCACCGGCGACCAACAGCTGCAGCGCGCATTCCAGCACGGCATTCTGGCGGGGCGTGAAGGGCTCCATGGCGGGACGCTCTCTGTCGGCGGCTCAAGCTTATGTACCGTACGGTACGGTTCCGCCGTTCTAGTGCGGACATCTTGCCTTGTCAAGCACCTCCGCGCCTTGACCACATTTAGGTGAAACCCCGGTTTTTCTCCTTAGGCATGGGTGGAATCCCTGATGAAAATCGCCTAGAGCATGTCCCGACCAGTTGGTTCCATCTGGCGATTAAGGAAACGCTCCAAAGTCAATCGCTTGTGCCCTCCGTGGCTCACCGTCCGGGCGAGCGGGATACGCATTGGCGCCCGCCTTGCCAGTGCCAAGGCGACAGACAAGACATGAGGGAGTTCGCGCTTGTCCACCCGCA
The DNA here is from genome assembly GCA_018262505.1 of Pseudomonadota bacterium. GTDB lineage: Bacteria > Pseudomonadota > Alphaproteobacteria > Rhizobiales > Pleomorphomonadaceae > Pleomorphomonas. The sequence goes on along the minus strand of JAGSYV010000014.1, from coordinate 34,950 downwards.
TCGAATCCGACACCTTCGGCCCCATCGACGTCGACGCGTCCGTTTATTGGGGCGCTCAGACGCAGCGCTCCCTCGGCAATTTCAAGATCGGCTGGGAAAAGCAGCCCAAGGCCATCGTCAAGGCGCTCGGCGTCCTGAAACGCGCCGCCGCCGAGGTCAACCGCGATCTCGGCAAGCTCGATCCAAAGCTCTGCGACACCATCGTCACGGCGGCGCAGGAAGTGATCGACGGCAAGCTCGACGCCCACTTCCCGCTGGCCGTCTGGCAGACCGGCTCCGGCACCCAGACCAACATGAACGCCAACGAGGTGATCTCCAACCGGGCGATCGAGCTTCTGGGCGGCACGCTCGGTTCCAAGAAGCCGGTGCATCCCAACGACCACGTCAACATGAGCCAGTCGTCCAACGACACCTATCCGTCGGCCATGCATATCGCCGCCGCCAGCGAGGTGATCGAGAAGCTGCTGCCGGCGCTCCGCCACCTCCACAAGGCGCTCGACGCCAAGGCGAAGAGCTGGGCCGACATCATCAAGATCGGACGCACCCACACCCAGGATGCCACGCCGCTGACCCTCGGCCAGGAATTCTCCGGCTACGCCAAGCAGGTGGAGAACGGCATCAAGCGCATCGAGCAGACGCTGCCGATGCTGATGGAGATCGCCCAGGGCGGCACCGCCGTCGGCACCGGCCTCAACGCGCCCAAGGGTTTTGCCGAGAAGATCGCCGCCCGCGTCGCCGAGCTGACCGGCCACTCCTTCACCTCGGCGCCTAACAAGTTCGAGGCGCTGGCCGCCCACGACGCCATGGTGATGAGCCACGGCGCCCTCAACACGGTGGCGGCGAGCCTGTTCAAGATCGCCAACGACATCCGCCTGCTCGGCTCTGGCCCGCGCTCCGGCCTCGGCGAACTGTCGCTGCCGGAGAACGAGCCGGGCTCGTCGATCATGCCGGGCAAGGTCAACCCGACACAGTGCGAGGCGCTGACCATGGTCTGCGTCCAGGTATTCGGCAATCATTCGGCGCTGACCTTCGCCGGCAGCCAGGGCCATTTCGAGCTCAACGTCTACAATCCGGTGATGGCCTACAACTTCCTTCAGTCGGCAACGCTCTTGGCCGACGCCGCCGTCTCCTTCACCGACAACTGCGTCGTCGGCATCGAGCCGCGCGAGGACAACATCAAGGCGGCCCTCGACCGTTCCCTGATGCTGGTCACCGCCCTCGCCCCCAAGGTCGGCTACGACATCGCCGCCAAGATTGCCAAGACGGCGCACAAGAACGGCACCACGCTACGCGAGGAAGCCGTCGGCGCTGGCTACGTCACCGACGCCGAATTCGACGCCCTGGTGCGGCCGGAGCGGATGATCGGGCCGGAGTGATCCGTCAATAACGGTGCCACCCATCGAAATCCGCCTTGCCGAGCTTCACGCCTTCCCAGCGGGCGATGGCATAGGCGGTGGCGTGATGGAAGAACATGTTCGGCAGCGCGTATTCGGTAATGAAGCGCGCCGCCGGTAAGGCGATGTCGGCTAGACCGGCGCGGTCGGTGACGACTGCCCCCTCGCGTCCGTTGAGATCGGCCGGCGCCAGCGTCGACAGTGCGCCCACGACGGCGGCAATGTCGGCCCGGAGATCGGCGAAGAAAATGGCCGCTGGAAACTCAAGGTCCGGCAGGCGTGGTACCAGGGGCCCCAGCGCGCGCAGCGGAAAGCGGGCGGCAATCCGCACCTGCGTCTCGAAGGGCAGCATGTCGGGCGCAAGGCGAGACTGAAGCAGCGCCGCTTGCGACAGGTCACGGTCGGCGGCATGGGCCGCCGCGATCAAGACCAGCCCATCGAGCCGTTCGAGATAACGGCCGAACACTGGCACGGATATGTCGTAAAGGCTGATCATCTTGCCTCCCCCTTGAAGGTAGAATGACCAGAAGCGCTGCCAGGAACTGGCAGTTGCGACAGGTTCGGCCGTTATGGTCGAAAGACAGCGTCAGGTCGCGTAATCCACCGGCAGCGGCGCGCCATCCTTCAGCGTTTCCATGGATATGGCCGCGCTGACGTCGAAGAGTTCAACCTTGCGGACGATCTTCTTGTAGATGACGTCGTAGTGCTCGACGCGCGGCAGGGCGAGTTTCAGGATGTAGTCGACATTGCCGGTGAGGCGATGCGCCTCCACCACCTCGGGAATATCGGCGATCACCGCGGCGAAGCGCTCCATCCACTCGGCCGAATGATGGGCGGTGCGGATCAGCGCATAGACGGTGGTCGGCACGCCAAGCCGACCGCGATCGAGCACCACCGTGCGTCGAGCGATGTAGCCCTCGGCTTCGAGCCGCTGGATACGCCGCGAGCAAGCCGACACCGACAGCGCCACCCGGTCGGCCAGATCGACCACCGACAGGCCGGCATCGCGTTGCAGGAGTTCCAGGAGCTTTCGGTCGCGCTCGTCGAGCATGCGCCCTCGATTCCCCTATGTGAGACATATTACGCGCATATTTTGCACCATTCGGCACAAGTGCGCCAGCCATTTGCACCAGCGTCGCACGTAACGCCGATGCTTGCAAACGCTTGGCGGATGACCGGGGCTATGATTGGCCATCGCAACAAGGGGATGTGTGATGCACACCATTGGCCTCATCGGCGGCATGAGCTTCGAGAGTACCGTCGTCTATTACAAGATGATCAATGAGGCGGTGCGGACGCGCCTGGGCGGCCTGCATTCGGCCGAACTCGTCATGCACTCGGTCGATTTCCAGTCGATCGTCGATTTGCAGAAGGCCGGCCAGTGGAACGCCGCCGCCGATCGCCTCGGCAAGGCGGCGCAAGGGCTTGAACGGGCTGGCGCCGACTGCGTGCTGATCTGCACCAACACCATGCACCTTGTCGCCGACGAGGTGGCCGCCGCCGTCAAGATCCCGCTCCTCAACATCATCGACGAGACGGCCAAGGTGCTGAGCGCCGCCGGCGTTCGCCGGCCGCTGCTGCTCGCCACCCGCTACACCATGGAACAAGGCTTCTATGCCCGCCGCATGGCCGCCCATGGCCTGGCGATGACCACGCCCGGCGAAGCGGGCCGCGCCGTCGTTCACAACGTCATCTTCGACGAACTCTGCGCCGGTGTCGTTCGCGACGAGTCACGCGAGGCCTTCCTCGACCTGATCGCCAAGGCGAAGGAAGAAGGTTGCGATGCCGTCATCCTCGGTTGCACGGAAATCTGCCTGCTGCTCGACCCCGACGCCCTGCCGCTGCCGGGCTACGACAGCACGGCGATCCACGCCGCCGCCGCGGTGGATTTTGCGCTGGCGGGAGAGATGCGGGCCGCCGCTGAATAAGCGTACCCTATAGACGCCCCTCGCTTTATACGGCCTGAGGTCCTGCGCCTGCGCGCAGGATGACAGAATTATATAAATAAAAACAAATACATAGATTGTCATCCTGCGCGCAGGCGCAGGACCTCGGGCAGGATGAAACACGCGGTCGATATCGGGCTCCGCCCATGAAGGGCTCCGGGGCCTCGGCCGAAATCCGCTGGGGTGCGGCAGGTGGCGACGCGTTCGAGAACCGGAGCGGAGCGAACTTCCTGTTCGTGAGCACCGGAAGCGCAGAAGGCTAAGCCCAAGCATCCGCCCGAAAAGTTGCAGACTTTTCGGATAAAGCGGATGCCAGAGCTGCCCGCCCCAGTAGAATTTCCGCCGAGGCCCGCCGAGGAGCTCAGGTTTTGGGGCTGTAGTAGGTCATGAACACATCGAGACCCTCATCGACGATCTTCTCGACGCCTTCGGGCGTCGGCCGCAGCCCGCAGCCAAACAGCGACTTCTTCATCACCTCGGAGGTGCAGAGAGCGATGAAGTGGTGGGCGGCAACGGCGGGGTCACACCGCCTCATGCGGCCTTCCTTGACGGCCTCTGCGAACACCTCGGTCAGCCGCGTCGTGCCGCGCTCGGCGCCGGCCTTGAAAAAGATGGCGCCGACGGCGGGGAACTTCTCCACCGCACCGACCACCATGCGAATGGTCGACATGTGGCTCTCGGCGGTGAGCAACTCGTTGAAGCTGATGGCGAAGGCGCGCAGGTTTTCGCGGAAGCTCTCGGCCTTGGGCTGGAAGGCGTCGAGCGCGGCGGCCAGTTCCAGCTTCTCGTCGGTGATCAGCCGTTCGAACAGCTCATCCTTGTTGGTAAAGTAGACGTAGAGCGTGCCCTTGGAGACGCCCGCTGCCTTGGCGATGCCGTCCATCGAGGCGCCCTCGTAGCCCTTGGCGCGGAATACTTCGCGGGCACCTTCCAGAATCTGGCGGCGTTTCTCTTTGTCATGCCCTTCCGGGCCGGCCACCACGTCTCCGGGCCGTGCCGATAACTTGCTCATCACCCCTGCCTTCGCGGCGTTCTTTCGCCTGCGTCGTTTGTCTTTCGGCTTTCTGGCGCACTGGGGCCATGCTGCCTTTGGCGATCGGCGTTCACGGAACAGGCTCGGCCGATCACATTTTGCTGAGAGTGCCGCCTAAGCGACTGAAACGTCAACCATGCGCAACTACGGTCTATTGACCGAACGGTTCGGTCATGAGATAACACCTTCGATCATTAGGAACAATACCTAAGTTAAGCAATGATGGCGCCGACGATCGGCGCAGTCCTCCTTCGGCAAAGCCGGCTGCGGACAGATGGAGATCACCATGGCCAAGCGCGAAGCCAACGCCGCTCACGAGAGCGACGGCTCTGAAGCCACCGTCACCGCGATCCGCCCGACCGGCGAGATGACGCATGGCGCGCCTCAGCACGCCAACGAGGCCCCCGGTGCGCCACAGCGCGTCCATGAAGCCCCCAGCGCCCCTCAGCGCGTCCATGAAGCCAAACCGGCCGCCGCTCCCGGGGCTCAGCCGAAGAAGAAGCGCGGCATCGTCAGCCGCGTCATCTTCGTCGCCCTCCTCGGCGCCGCCGCCTGGTTCGGCGGCAACTATGGCTATGCCTGGTGGACCGACGGTCGCTTCCTGATCACCACCGACGACGCCTACGTCGCCGCCGATATCACCACGCTGGCCGCCAAGGCTTCCGGCTACGTGACCGACGTCATGGTCGCCGACAATCAGATGGTGAAGAAGGGCGACGTCATCGCCCGCGTCGACAGCGGCGACTACACGCTGGCCGTTGCCCAGGCTGAGAATGCGCTCGCCGGCAACATCGCCACCATCGCCCGCATCGACAAGCAGATCGCCGCCGGCGAAGCGCAGGTCGCCCAGGCCAAGGCCGGCGTCGCCTCCGCTGAGGCGACCCTGGAATCGAAGGATATCAACTTCACCCGCCAGACGACGCTGGTCACCAACAAGGTGTCGGCCCAGTCGCAGCTTGACGATGCCCGCACCGACCGCGACGCGGCTCGCGCCTCCGTCGCCTCCGCTGAGGCGGCCGTGGCCGTCGCCGAAGCCAACATCGAAGTGCTCAAGGCGCAGAAGGCGGAATCGGAAGCCACCGGCAAGTCGCTGCAGACCGCTCTCGACAAGGCCAACCGCGACCTGTCGTTCACTGAGATCCGCGCGCCCATAGACGGCGTCGTCGGCAACAAGGCGATCGAGGTGGGCACCTATGTGACGCCCGGCCAGCAGCTTGCCTCGCTGGTGGCCACCGGCAGCGCCCATATCGAAGCCAACTACAAGGAAACCCAGCTCGCCAAGCGTCGCCGGCCACCGGCTCGGTGTTCAGCCTGTTGCCCGCCAACAACGCCACCGGCAACTTCACCAAGGTGGTGCAGCGCCTGCCGGTGCGCATCGCGGTTCCCGCTGACGCGGCGGCCAGCGGCAAGCTCCGCCCCGGCCTCTCCGTGGTGGTTTCCGCCGACCCACGCACCGTGCCGGCGAGCTGATCCTCCTTAGCGGCCGATCCTTCGCGGATCGGCCAGCTCCCTTTTCTCGACCGGCGCCGCGCGGGCATCCGCGCCTTCGGCCGACAGGGCATTCCCGGTGAACACGTTCACCGGAAACGCTCCGTCCCATCCTTAAGACGCAATTCCGGACGCAAAACCGGACCCACTTTTTGCTGGAATTGCTCCTGAAACGGTCACCCGCCATGTCCGCCATCGCCTCGCCAGCCGCCGCCGGCCCCACCTTCACCACACGCCGGCTGTTTACCTTCATCTGCATGGTGTTCGGCATGTTCATGGCGATCCTGGACATCCAGATCGTCTCGGCCTCGCTCAGTGAAATCCAGGCCGGCCTTGGCGCTGCCAACGACGAGATCTCCTGGGTTCAGACCTCCTATCTGATCGCCGAAGTGATCATGATCCCGCTGTCGGGCTACCTGTCGCGCATGATCTCGACGCGCTGGATGTTCGTCATCGCCGCCGGCGGCTTCACCTTCGCCTCGATGATGTGCGCCTTCGCCTCAACCATCAACGACATGATCCTGTGGCGCGCCGTGCAGGGCTTCATCGGCGGCGGCATGATCCCCACGGTGTTCGCTTCGGCCTACACCATCTTTCCGAAAAACAAGATGGGCCTGGTGACGCCGATCATCGGTCTGGTCGCCACGCTGGCGCCGACCATCGGCCCCACTGTCGGCGGCTATCTCACCGAGCTGTTCTCCTGGCACTGGCTGTTCCTGGTCAACATTCTGCCCGGCATCTTCGTGACGGTGACCAGCTATTTTCTGATCGATTTCGACGAGCCCGACTTCAGCCTGTTCAAGGTGTTCGACTGGTGGGGCCTCGCCGCCATGGCCGCCTTCCTGGGGTCGATGGAATACGTGCTGGAAGAAGGCCCCAGCAAGGACTGGCTCTCCGACGACCGCATCGCCGTCCTCACCGGCGTGATGGCGATCGCCGGCATCGTGTTCTTCTTCCGGGCGCTCACCCGCGCCAACCCGATCGTCGACCTCAAGGCCTTTACCAACCGCAACTTCTCTTTCGGCAGCGCCTTCTCCTTCTGTCTGGGCATCGGCCTTTACGGCCTCACCTACCTCTATCCGCTCTATCTTGCCCGCATCCGTGGCTTCTCGGCCCTGCAGATCGGCGAGACCATGTTCGTCTCCGGTATTGGCATGCTGATCGCCGCGCCGATCGCCGGTCGCCTGGCTGCCAAGCTCGACCCGCGCGTCATGATGGGCATCGGCTTCCTCGGCGTCGCCACCGCCACCTGGCTGTCGACCGGCTTCACCGCCGACTGGGATTTCCGGGAGTTGTTCTGGCCGCAAATCTTCCGTGGCGTGTTCATGATGATCTGCATGATCCCCATCAACAACATCGCGCTCGGCACGCTGCCGCCAGCCGAGATGAAGAACGCCTCGGGCCTGTTCAACCTCACCCGCAACCTCGGCGGCGCCGTCGGCCTGGCGCTGATCAACCAGATCATGACCAACCGCAGCGATCTGCATTTCGACCGGCTGCGCGAGGCGGTGAACATCACCAGTTCCACCGCCATGTCGACCATCAACGGCATGGAACACAGCCTGTCGGAGCTCGGCAGCAACGCCCATCTCGCCGCCATCTCGCGGCTGACCGGCCTGGCTCAGCAGCAGTCGACCATCATGGCCTTCAACGACATCTTCCTGCTGCTGACTATCATCTTCCTCGCCCTCGTCCTCGCCCTGCCCTTCGTCAAGAAGCCGGCGGCGCCTCCGGGTGGTGGTGGCGGCGGGCACTGAGGCCAGATGGAGGGAGCTTGATATTTCCCTCCGCTCCCTTTCCGGCCCGAGGTCCTCCGCCTGCGCGGAGGATGACGCCTTATGGGAAGGCGTGCGAGCTGCTATGGCTTTGTTTCCTATATATAAAACTGTCATCCTCCGCGCAGGCGGAGGACCTCGGGCCGGACGAGGCGACGACGCCGATATAGGGCTCCATCCCCGACGCTTCCCAAAAATACGATCGCCGTACCCGCTCTCACAACGCCGACAGCCGGCGCAGCGCGCGGATCTGGCCGGTAAAGCCCAGCACGCCGATGGTGCCGGCGATATCGGCGAGCATGGCGACATCGGCGACGATGCCGCGCCACAGGCCGCGCTTGACGGCCTTGGTGGGGCTTGCCACCTCGGGCCAGGCAACGATGCGGATCGGCCGGTCGCTGGCGATCAGCAGCGTGTTGAGAAACACCTCGAAGCCGAAGCGCCTGAGGTGGTCGAGCGCCTCCAGCCGGCCGGCGATCAGTGCCATCGGAAAGACGCGCTCGCCAGAGATATAGTCGATGCCGATGCGTCGCCATACCCAGGGGGCATTGCCGCGCAGCGAGACCGAGGCATCCGCCTGACCGGCGACGATGGGGGCGATGAGAAGGTCGACCGCCTCCGGCGTCAGCCCGAGAAGATCGGCATCGATCAGCACCACATGGCTCGTCCGCACGCCTTGAAGGCCGAGGCGCAGCGCGGCCGTCTTGCCGCGGTTCTCCGGCGATCGCTGCAACTCGGCGCCGTGCCTGAGGGCGGCGTCGCCGGTGCCATCGGTCGAACCGTCGTCGATCACCATCACGCGGTCAAGGCGCGGGTGGCCAATCACCGCCTGGAGGACACCCGGCAGGCGCCCGGCCTCGTTGAAGGCGGGGATCAGGCAGGTGAAGCGCGGGCCGGTCATCTCTTCGCTCTCCGGCGCTGAAAGTAGACGAGGACGACGACGACGAGGCCGAGGACCATGAAAAGCGCCGCCTCGGCCGACAGCCAACTGCCAACCGTTTCATAGGCGCTGCCGAACAGGTAGCCCAGCGCCACGAAGAACAGGCATTTGGGAATGCCGGCCAAGATGTTGGCGAGGATGAAGCTGGCAAACGGCATGTGGGCGGCGCCGGCGGCCGTCAGCGCGGCGAAGCCGGCGGCATGCGTCAGCTTGGCGGCCACCAGAATGCGGGTGCCGTTGCGCCGAAAGCCGCGCATCAGGGAAAACAGCCGGGACGGCGACAGGCCCAATCGGCCGCGCCAGGTTGGACTGAGGCTGCCCAGCGCCATGCGGCCGATGAGATACAGCAGACTGTCGCCCACGATGTCGGCGACGATGACGCAAGCAATGACCTGCCAGAGGCTGAGAATCTTCAGGCTGGCGAGATAGCCGGCGATGACGGTGACGATCGGCCCTTCGATCACGGCAAGGGGCGTCAGAACCCACAAGCCGTAGGTCGAGATCATCGAGACCAGCTCGGCATGATCAATCATGGTCGACCATGACCGGCGTCATTCGCTCGTCGGGCTTGAGCGGCGAGATGGCATTGCCACGCCACTCGATGTCGCGCTTCAGGAAGGTCGCCAGCCACAGGAACGGCAGCAGCAGATCGCGGAACGGCAGCGCCAGACCGTCGCGCCAGCCCGACGGCCAGCCGGCCCGCCGCATCAGCACATATTCGGCGCCATACCAGAGGGCGGCGACGGCCGGCAGCAGCACCGCCGCCATGTCGAACCGGTGGGCGGCGACCGCCGCCAGGATGAAGGGCACCAGCGGGCCGTTGAGCGGCTCGATGGCAAACAGCCACGGGAAGCCGTCGCGGCGCACCCGGCTCCAGCGCAGCTGGCGGTTCCACACCTCGCGGAACGAGCGCCAGCCGATCGGCTGGGCAAACGGCAGCGGCGTCAGGTGGACCTTGAGACCGGCGCCGCGCACCAGCTTGGTGGCATTGACGTCCTCGGCGAGATAGCGCCCGAGCGCCTCGAGCCCACCGGCGTCGTTCAGCATCTTGCGGTTCCAGAACAGCGTCTTGCCCTGAGCGAAACCGTTGCCGAGGCTGTCGGAGGCGAACTGCAGGCGCGCCTGGTTGGAATTGAGGAAGGCGCATTCCAGCGAACCGGCGAAGCCCTCGGGACGTTCGCCGATCGGCGGCGACGACACGAGGCCGGTCTCCTCGGTCCAGGAGGCGACGAGGATGGCAAGATAGTCGGCCGGCAGGCGGAGATTGCTGTCGGCCATGCACACCCAATCGGCTTCGGCGGCCAGCCAGCCAGCCCAGAGATTGTTGAGCTTGGGGTTGCGCGTCACCCGCTGTTCGCCGGTGAAAAGGCGGGCCGGCCGCTCGGGGTGCGCGGCGATCAGCTCGCGCAGCAGCGGCACGGCCGGGTCGTTTTCCGATGGCGCGCAGAAGATCACTTCGTAATCCGGATAGTCCTGCGCGAACGAACTCTCCAGCGTTTCCCGATCGAAGGCTTCCCGGCCGCACACCGGCCTGAGCAGCGTCACCCGTGGCTGGCCGATGGCGCCTTCCGTCGGCGCCCGCCGGCGCAACCGAACGAGGTAGAGGCCGACGGTAAGGAGGTGGGCGGCGAGCAAGGCTGCGGCAAGAACGACGACGGCTTCTGTCATGCGGGAACCACCTGGGCTTCAGGAGAGAGACCGGAACTCGAAATAGCATGGCCCGACCATCGACCAGACGGGACAGGCAGGCGAACTTCTAACCTAATCATCACAATCTCATAAACGAGACCGTGGCGAAGATGTAAATTAGCCAATTAATAGTGGTCAGATCACGCCGTCGTCGCCGACAGGCCATGATGACCCGCGCCGGCGCCATATATTGACGCAGGACGGAACGGCGCCACCCCAGGTAGAGGCGGGCGCACAGGATCGTCAAGACGCAAGGGAAGGAAAGCACGGTCGGCTGGACCGGCACCACATGAGGTGAGTTTCGTTTTCCCGCGCGCAAGCCGGCCGCGGGCTCCGTGCCTTCGGACTCAGCCGAAGCGACCGGTGACATAGTCCTGGGTACGCGGGCTCACCGGTCGGGTGAAAATGTCGTCCGTCGGACCGAACTCGATCAGTTCGCCGAGATACATGAAGGCGGTGTATTCGGAAACGCGCACCGCCTGTTGCATGTTGTGGGTAACGATGGCGATGCAATAATCGGCACGGAGCTCGTCGATCAGCTCCTCGATCTTGGCGGTCGAGATGGGATCGAGCGCCGACGCCGGCTCGTCGAGCAGCAGCACATCCGGTCGGATGGCGATGGCGCGGGCGATGCAGAGGCGTTGTTGCTGACCACCGGACAGGCTGAGGCCGCTCTGGTGAAGCTTGTCCTTGACCTCCCCCCACAGCGCCGCCTTGTGCAGGGCCGCCTCGACGCGCAGGTCCTGCTCGGCCTTGTCGAGCTTCTCGTGCAGGCGGATGCCGAAGGCGATGTTCTCGTAGATCGACATCGGAAAGGGCGTCGGCTTCTGGAACACCATGCCGACGCGCGCCCTCAGGTGCTCGAGATCTTCGGATTTCGACAGGATGTTGCGGCCGTCGAACAGCACCTCGCCGGTCGCGGTCTGGCCGGGGTAGAGGTCGTACATCCGGTTGAAGATGCGCAGAAGCGTCGACTTCCCACAGCCTGACGGACCGATGAAGGCCGTGACGGTCCGGTCGCGCAGGACGACATCGATGCCCTTCAGGACATCGGCGCCGCCACCATAGGAGAAGCTCACGCCGCGCGCCTCGATCTTGACCGGTCTGCCGGCTGCCGGGCTGGCGGCCGGACGCGTGTCGGAAGCATGGATGTCGGCCGGCTGAAAGTCGTTCATGACGGCTGTCCTTCAGGAGTGTTTGGAGGTGCCGAGCGCACGGGCGCCAATGTTGATGACGAGAATGGTCAGCGTGATGATCAGGGCGCCCGCCCAGGCCAGCCGCTGCCAGTCGTCGTAGGGACTCATGGCGAACTGGAAGATGACCACCGGCAGGCTCGCCATCGGCGCGTTCATGTCGGACGTCCAGTATTGGTTGCTGAGCGCGGTGAACAAGAGCGGCGCCGTCTCGCCGGCGACGCGGGCGTAGGCGAGCAGAATGCCGGTGATCAGGCCATTGCTGGCGGCGCGCCAGACCACCGACACGACGGCGCGCCAACGCGGCGTGCCGAGCGCCATCGCCGCCTCGCGCAACGTGCCGGGCACCAGCTGCAGCATGTCCTGCGTGGTCCGGACGATGACCGGCAGGGCGATGACGACCAGCGACATCGCGCCGGCCCAGGCCGAGAAATGCCCCATCGGCACCACCATCGCGGTGTAGACGAACAGGCCGATCACGATGGAGGGCGCCGAGAGCAGCACGTCGTTGAGGAAGCCGGCGGCGGCGGCGATCCGCGACCTGCCGGAGAATTCGGCCAGCGCCGTGCCGGCCATGACGCCCAGCGGCGCGGCGATCGCCAGCGCCAGCAGCGTCATGACGGCGGAGCCGTAAAGCGCATTGGCCAGCCCGCCTGCCACCCCGGGCGGCGGCGTATCCAGCACGAACAGATTGGGGCTGAGGGCTGCGACGCCACGGCTCAGCAGCGTCCACAGGATGGCGGCGAGGATGACCAGGCCGAACAGCGTGGCGGCCATCGACAGGATCATGGCGATGCGGCTGGTCCAGCGTCGACGGGAAAGGCGGGACATCGGCAACCTCGTCAATGAAGCTTGGAGCGCTGGATCATCCACTTGGCAAGCCCGAGGACGATGAAGGTGATGGCCGACAGGATCAGTCCGAGGGCGATCAGGCTCGCGGTGTAGAGCGGCGTCGTCGCCTCGGTGAATTCATTGGCGATCGACGCCGAGATGGTGGTCGCCGGCGCCATCAGCGAGGCCGCGATCCGATGCGAGTTGCCGATGACGAAGGTGACGGCCATGGTTTCGCCCAGCGCCCGGCCGAGACCCAGCATGATGCCGCCCACCAGACCGATGCGGCAATAGGGAATGACGATGTAGCGAACCACCTCCCAGGTGGTCATGCCGACGCCATAGGCCGACTCGCGCAGCATGGCCGGCACGGTGGCGAACACGTCGCGCGTCACCGCCGTGATGAAAGGCAGCGCCATGATCGCCAGCACCACGCCGGCGGTCAGCATGCCGACGCCATAGGGCGCGCCTCTGAACAGCAGGCCGATGCCGGGCAGATTGCCGAGGGTGCCAATGAGCGCCGGCTGGACGAAGCTCTGCATTAGCGGCGCCAGAACGAAGAAGCCCCACAGGCCGTAGATGATGCTGGGAATGCCGGCGAGCAGCTCGATGGCGACGCCGATCGGACGCCGCAGCGGCGCCGGGCAGAGCTCGGTCAGGAAGATGGCGATGCCGAACGACAGCGGCACGGCGATCACCATGGCAATCGCCGAGGTGACCAGCGTTCCGTAAATCGGCGCGGCGGCGCTGAAGATATCCTTGGCCGGGCTCCAGCGGTCGGCCCAGACGAAGGCGGGGCCGAATTCCCTGAATGCCGGCAAAGCGCCGAGGGCGAGCGTCACCAGCACGCCGCCGAGAACGACGACCACCAGCGAGGCGGAGCCTCGGCTCAGCAGAATGAAAAGCCGATCGCCGAATTTGGTTCGAGCCTGATGACGGCGAGGCGACCGGTCGGCCACCGCTTCCGGGCCGGGCACGGCGGGGCCATCGGCGGCGATGTCATCGGAAGCGTCGGACGTCTTCAATGGCGCGCCTTTGACTCGAGGATCTCAAACGAAATCGGCGGGTGAAGCCCGTGCCTCCACCCGCCGAAGCAATGCTCTTCTCGAACGAGAAGATCACTGCATTGCGGTGAACGCAGGCTGGTCGCCGGCCTTGACCGCCGACCACGAACTCTCGACAAGCTTGGAGACGTTGTCCGGAATGGCGACATAATCAAGCGCGGCGGCGTCTTGCTTGCCGTTCTTGTAGATCCAGTCGAAGAAGGTCAGCGCGCCCTTGTAGGCGTCCGGGTCCTTGCTCGCGTCGGTGTGGATGATCACCCAGGTCGAGGCGGCGATCGGCCAGCTGGCATCGCCCGGCTGGTTGGTGATGACGACGTGGAAGTTCTTGGCGCCGGCCCAGTCGGCGTTCGAGGCGGCGGACCCGAAGGTGTCGAGCGACGGCGTCACCACCTTGCCGGCGGCGTTGACCAACTTGGCAAAGCCCAGCTTGTTCTGCACGATATAGGCATACTCGTTGTAGCCGATGGCGCCGGCGGTCTGCTTGACCGTGTTGGCCACGCCTTCCGAGCCCTTGGCGCCAAGCCCGACGGGCCACTCGACGGCGGTGTCGGCGCCGATCTTGTCCTTCCACTCGGGCGAGATCTTCGAGAGGTAGTCGGTGAAATTGAAGGTGGTGCCCGAACCGTCCGAGCGGTGAACGACGACGATCGCCTGGGCCGGCAGCTTCAGGCCCTTGTTGAGGGCGGCGATCGCCGGGTCGTTCCAGCTGGTGATGGTGCCGTCGAAGATATGGACCAGCGTCTGGCCGTCGAGAACCAATTCGCCGGGGTTGACGCCATCGATGTTGTACATCGGAACGATGCCGCCCATCACCATCGGGAACTGGATCATGCCGTTCTTGGCCAGCTCGTCATCGGAAAGCGGCTTGTCGGACGCGCCGAAGGTAACGGTGCCGGCTTCCACCTGCTTGATGCCGCCACCGGAGCCGATCGACTGATAATTGAGGGCTACGCCGGTCTTTTCCTTGTAGGCAGCGCCCCACTTGGAGAACACCGGATAGATGAAGCTCGAGCCGGCGCCGGAAATGTCGGCAGCCTGAACGACGGTTGCCAGCAGAAGCCCGGCAAGGCCAGTGGCGGTCGTCGCGAGGAGTTTCTTGAATACAGTCACGTCGTCTCTCCCAAGGTGCTTCTTGACCGGCCCGGAGGGAGCCAGCTTGGTTCGACAAACGTCGGCTAAGCCCGTTGCATGACAGTTGGGTGACGGTTACGTGAGTATGATTCTCAACATGCCGTGATCGGCCCAATCGGCGACGGGACCACCGCGTCTGCGTGTTTCCCCTTAGTGATTGTTTTTGGGGAGGTTTGGACAAGCTGACCCAGAATGGCGGCTTCGCCGGATAGCAATCGGCCATCATCGGAGGCCAGAAGCGCGGTACGCGTCCGGTAAAAGTCGCGGCAATATTGATCGTGTGCGCCAGGATCAGGAAGCCGGCGGAGTGCGTGCAGCGGAACTCTTGGACATCAACAAACGCCGCCTTTGGCACTGGCTGAAAAAGTTCGCAATCGAGTGTCACGTGTTGTTGGATTGAACGGAGGAGCAAGTTCGTGGTGAACTTTCTGGACTTCATCCTGAAGCGTGTCTTCTCCAGCATCGTCACACGTGGCGATCTGACGGTAATCTCGCCGGCAGGGACGCGCCTCGGCTTTGGCGATGGTACCGGTGATCCCGTTGTCGTGCGCCTTGCCGACTGGCGGGCAACGTTGGCCCTGATCACGGATCCTGATATGCGCCTCGGCGAGCTCTATATGGACGAGCGGCTGACGGTCGAGCAGGGGCAACTCGTGGACTTCCTGTCCATGTGTCTGCGTGAAGGACAAAACACCACTCATTCCGGCGTGACGCAATTCATCGATCGCCTTCGGGAGTTGCTCTCGCATGTGCGACTTCCCAATTGGGCGTCGCGCTCGCGCCGCAATGTCGCCCATCACTATGACTTGGACGGACGGCTCTACGATCTGTTCCTCGATGCCGATCGGCAATATTCTTGCGCCTATTTCGAAACGCCAGACAGCACGCTCGAAGAGGCCCAGCGGGCCAAGAAACAGCATATTCTCGCGAAGCTGAACCTGCGGCCGGGCAATCGTGTTCTCGACATCGGCTGCGGTTGGGGAGGGCTCGGCGTGTCGCTCGCCGAGGCGGGCGCCGGAGCAGTCCTCGGGATCACGCTGTCGGAGGAACAACTGGCTTTTGCACGCGAACGCAAGACCCATGCGGCCGTTCCGCCGGTCTTCGTGCTTCAGGACTATCGGGCGGTCGAGGGGCGGTTCGATCGCATCGTTTCCGTCGGCATGTTCGAGCATGTCGGGCGCGCGTCGTTCGGCACCTATTTCCGGACCTGCAAACGTCTTCTCGCAGACGACGGCGTGATGCTCTTGCACACGATCGGATGCGCGGCGGGAACAGGCTTCACCACGCCCTGGATCAACAAATACATCTTCCCCGGCGGCTACATCCCGGCGCTTTCGGAGATCACGACGGCGATCGAGCGCGCCGGACTGCTCGTTTCCGATGTTGAGGTGCTGCATACCCATTAC
Source organism: Pseudomonadota bacterium (assembly GCA_018262505.1). GTDB lineage: Bacteria > Pseudomonadota > Alphaproteobacteria > Rhizobiales > Pleomorphomonadaceae > Pleomorphomonas. Next base: position 19,060 of record JAGSYV010000014.1, on the reverse strand, counting down.
GCCCTGACACTTCGCGAATGGCGGAAGCGCTTTCTGGCACATCGAGATGAGGCGGCAGCACTCTATGACGAGCAATTTTGCCGGATGTGGGAATTCTACCTAAGTGTGGCGGAGGCAGCATTCCTTTGGGAGGACCTGGTCGTTTTCCAGATCCAGATCGTCCATCGGTCTCGCCCGGTTCCCATGACCCGCAACTACATCTACAACGCCCCCGGCGGTACCATCAACGCCGCAGACAGCCATTGATGAAACGGATCGTTCGCTGATTTTGGTTCTGCCCCTGCCGCGGCTACATTCACGCCAGGAACAAAAGCGGCGGCAATCCCTTGCTCCTTGAACTCGTCCGACCAGCGACGGCGAAGTGTTCCCCCAAACTCACCGCCCAAAACGCCAGCGAGGCGGCCTCGGGAAGGAGGTCCGCCTCGCATTCGACGCCGGGGGGCGTAAGGCGCGGGTGGGAAGCGTCCGCGCGTTCTCCGGCAGCGCGGGAGTAACACCGCCGGAAACTGGAAAAGGACGAGGCGCGGCCGCGCGCTCCCACTTCAAATTCTGAAATCCTCCGCTTCTGTTATCCTATCGAAACGATTCATTGACAAGGCGGAACTCATGCCGGGGAGTTTTCCTCCCCGGCGGAGTGACTTTTCTGCCCTACCTCAGGCGACGGTGAACTGGCTTTCCATCCGCCAGTCGCGCGGCAGCTTGCGCGTCTTGCCGGTCACTTCCACCCTGGCTTTCAGGCGGATGTCGGCGCTGGAAGCACCGAGCTGCAGCTCGTGCTCGCCCGGCTCGACGATGCGAGTACCCTCGGGGCCGGTGAAGCACAGCATGTCGACCGGCACGGTGAAGGTCACCGTCTTTGTCTCGCCCGGCTTGAGTTCGACGCGGCCGAACGCCTTCAGCTCCTTGACCGGCCGCACCACCGAGGCGAGAACGTCGCGGATGTAGAGCTGCGGCACGGCAACGCCCTTGCGCGCGCCGGTGTTCTTCACCGTGAAGCTCACCGCGATCTCGCCCTTCTCCACGTCCACCTTGCTTGAGGCGAGCTTCATGCCCCCGAATTCGAAGGTCGTGTAGCTGAGGCCGTGGCCGAACGGATACTGGCTGCCGAAGTGGCGGGCGATCGGCGTGCCCGAACTCTTGAGCTTGTGATTGTAGAAGTAAGGGGCGGCGCCGACATTGCGCGGCACCGACAGCGTCAGGCGGCCCGACGGCTCCACCTTGCCCGAGAGCACGTCATAGAGCGCGTTGCCGCCCTCCTGGCCAGCGAAGAAGGTCCACACCTGGGCGGCCACCTTGTCTTCCAGGCCGCCAAGATTGTACTGGCGGCCAGCCGACAGCACCACCACCACCGGCGTGCCGGTGGCAACCACCGCCTCGAGCAGTTGCTGCTGCATGCCCGGCAGCTCCAGCGTATCGGCATCCGAGCCCTCGCCCACCGTGCCGGTCTGGAAGATGCCGGAGAGGTCGCCGACGCAAACGATGGCCACATCGGCCGCCTTCGCCGCCTCGACGGCATCGGCGATCATGTCGGTGCGTGTCGACACCGTCGACACCTGCTTGATCACCGAGGTGTCGTCGACATCGCCGGGGAACACCGGCGCGCCGGCCTTGCGCTCGTCGAGGATGTTGCAGCCGCGGGCATAGATCAGGTTGGCGTTGCCGGCGGCGGCCTGGAAGGCGGCGCGCGGCGTCACCACCGTGGCGGCGCTCTCGTTGGAATCCGACAGGATCAGGTGCACCGGGAAGGAATAGTCGCCGAGGAGCGCCAGCGGATCGTCGGCCGAGGGGCCGATCATCGCCACCTTTTTCTTCGGATCCAGCGGCAGGATGCCATTGTTGGAGAGAATGGTCACCGACTGCTCGGCCACCTTGCGGGCCAGCTCGATCGCCGCCGGGCTCTGCAAGCGGATCGCCTTGTCGTCCGTATAGGGCTTCTCGAAGATGCCCAAGCGGAACTTCTCGGTCAGCACGCGCCGGACGATCTCGTCGATCTTCTCCACGGTGATGAGGCCCCGGTCGAGCGCTTCGCGGAGATGGGTGGCGCAGTCCTCGCCCGGCAGCTCGATGTCGAGACCGGCGTTGAAGCTGAGCGCCGCTGCCTCGGCCTGGTTGGCGGCGATGCCATGGTGCTGGTAGAGCAGGCTGACGCCGATATAGTCGGCGACGACCAGGCCGTCGAAGCCCCAGTCCTCGCGCAGCACCTTGGTGAGAAGGTGCTTCGACGCATGGCTCGGCTCGTTGTCGATGTCATGATAGGCCGGCATCACCGACCCCGCGTTGGCCTCTTTCACCGCCATTTCGAACGGCAAGAGGAAGATGTCGTTGAGCTCGCGCCAGCCGAGATGGATCGGCGCGTGGTTGCGGCCGCCTTCGGAGAAGGAATGGCCGGCGTAGTGCTTCAGCGTCGCCAGGAAATCGCGCTTCGGCCCCTGCATGCCGCGCACATAGCGGGTGGCCATGACGCCGACGAGATAGGGATCTTCGCCGAAGGTTTCCTCCGTGCGGCCCCAGCGGGCGTCGCGGGCGACGTCGAGCACCGGCGCAAGGCCCTGATGGCCACCGAGCGAGCGAACCTCCTGGCCGATGATCTTGCCGACTTCCTCGATCAGCTCGGGATTGAAGGTGGCGCCATAGGCGAGCGACGACGGGAACAGCGTGGCGCCGCGCGCCATCATGCCCGAAAGGCATTCCTCGTGGCTGATCGCCGGAATGCCGAGGCGGGTTTCCTCGACCAGGAACTTCTGCAGGCTGTTCAGCGCCCGAACGCCCTCGGCCGGGTCGACCGAGCGGGTGCCGAGCGGCCGGGTGATCTGTCCCAGGCCCTTCCTGAGCATGTCGGTCAGCGTCGTCTCGTCGGACTGGCCGATGAAGGCGTCCTCGGTGCGCGGGCGGTGCCTACCGTGCTCGTCGAGCACCAGCCACATCGCATGCATCTGGGCGATCTTCTCGTCGATGGTCATGCGGCTGAGGAGATCGGCGACGCGATCGGCGATCGGCTTGCTGGGGTCTTTGTAAACGAGGGTCATGAGGAGCTCTTTGCGGCCGTGCGGCCGTCCTACTGGTGATCGGGGGGAATCAGAGGCTGTTGAGATGATTGAGTGCGATGCCGTCGGCGTCGAACAGGTGGCAGCAATCGGCGGGAGCGACAAAGGTGGCGCTGTCGCCCGCCTTGACGCCGCCATCGCCCGCCACCTTGGCGATCAGCGGCGCCGGGGTGCCTCCATCGAGATAGACGAAGCTGTATTCGCCGAAATGCTCCACCGCCGACACCTTGCGCGTCAGTGTCTGGATGGCCGGCACGGGCACTGGGGCCAGATGCTCCGGCCGGACACCGAGCGTCACCGGGGCGCCGGCGGCAAGCTGGGAACCGTCGACCGGCACGACCAACTCCTCGCCGCCCTTCAACGTCACGTGGGCGCCGCCCGTCTCCTGACCGACGAAGGTGGCCGGCAGGAAGTTCATGGTGGGCGAGCCGAGGAAGCCGGCGACGAACAGGTTGCGCGGCCGATGATAAAGGTCGAGCGGCTTGCCGACCTGGGCGATCGAGCCATGCTTCAGCATGTCTTTTCCGGCATGCAGCAGCACGATCTTGTCGGCCAGCGCCATGGCTTCCGTCTGATCGTGGGTCACGTAGATCATCGACGCCGCCGGGAAGTTGCGATGCAGCGTGGCGATTTCCGAACGCATGTGGACGCGCAGGGCGGCGTCGAGGTTCGAAAGCGGCTCGTCGAACAGGAACACCTTGGGCTGGCGGACGATGGCCCGGCCGATGGCGACGCGCTGGCGCTGGCCGCCGGAGAGCGCCTTGGGCATGCGGTCCAAGAGCGGCTCGATCTGCAGGATGCGCGCGGCCTCTTTCACCCGGCGCTCGATCTCGTCCTTCGGCGTCTTCGCCTGGCGAAGGCCGAAGGCCATGTTGTCGTAGACGCTCATGTGCGGGTAGAGCGCATAGTTCTGGAACACCATGGCGACCTGCCGATCGGCCGGTTCCACCTTGTCGACCACGCGATCGCCGATGCGGATCTCGCCCGAGTAGGCGGTCTCGAGGCCCGCCACCATGCGCAGAAGGGTCGATTTGCCGCAGCCCGACGGCCCGAGGAAGACGCAGAACTCGCCGTCGTCGATGGTGAGATCGACGCCGCGGATGACAGGGAAATTGGCGCCGAAGGACTTGTTGACGCCGGAGAGGGTGATGCTGGTCATGGAAATATCTCCGAAGTCCTCAGCCCTTGAGCGAGCCGGCCATCATGCCGTTGACGATCTTTTCCTGCCCGAAGGCATAGGCGACGATCAGCGGCAGCGAGGTGAGGGTGACGACGGTAAGGATCGCCGGGATGTTGGAGGCGTACTGGCCCTGGAAGTCCCACACCGCCATCGGCAGGGTGCGGGTGCTGGTCGATGAGGTCAGCACGTAGGCGAAGATGAACTCGTTCCACATCATGATGCCGTTGTAGATGGCCACGGTGGAGAGGCCCGGCCCCGACAGCGGCAGGAAGATCTTGAAGTAGATGGTGAAGGGGCCGCAGCCGTCGAGCCGGGCCGCTTCCTCCAGTTCCTTGGGGATCTGCCGCATGAACTCGGTGAGGATGAACACCGAGATCGGCAGCGACGTTGCCACATAGGGGCCGATCAGCGCGAACGGACTGTCGTAGAGGCCCATGTGGCGCGTCATCAGGTAGATCGGCACCAGGGTGATGTGGATCGGCACGATCATGCCGGCGACGATCAGCCCGAACAGCGCCTCGTTGAAGCGGAAGCGGATGCGCGCGAAGGCATAGGCGGCCATCGAGGCGATCAGCATGACCAACAGCACCGAGATCGCCACCACCATCACCGAGTTCTTGAGGTAGGTGAGGAAGGAGCCGGACAGCACGTCGATGTAATTGACGAGGTTGAAGGCTTCCGGCAGCGTCCAGACGGAACTCGAGAAGGACTCCTGCTGCGTCTTGAAGCTGGTCATCACCATGAACAGGAAGGGCACGGTGGTGACGGCGAGCCAGATCAGGCCGAGCACGGGAACGGCGACGCGGCCAGTGGCGCGGGAGACGGGGGACGAGGCCATGTCAGATCTCCGTCTCATAGCGCTTGGAAAAGCGCAGCAACACCGACGCGATGAGGATGACGATGATGAACATCGCCGAGGCCACCGTGCTGCCGTAGCCGAGCTGGAACGAGGAGAAGACGTTGCGGTACATGTAGGTCGCCATCAGCTCCGAGGCGCCCTCCGGTCCACCGCCGGTCATCACGTAGATCAGGTCGAAATAGCGGAGCGCGCCGATCACCGAGAGCACGATGGCGGTGCGGAAGGTGCCGCGCAGGTGCGGCAGCTTCATCTTCCAGAAGATGGTGGATTCCGACGCGCCGTCGAGCTTGGCCGCCTCCGAGATCTCGGCCGGGAAGGAGGCGAGACCGGCCATGAACAGCACCATGTAGAAGGGAATGTATTGCCAGCAGACCACCGCGATCACCGCGCCGAGCGCGTAGCGCGTGTCGCCGAGCCAGTCCTGGGCGAGATAGCCGAGGCCGACATAGTCGAGCAGCGCGTTGAGCGGCCCGAAGTTGACGTCGTAGAAGTATTTGAACAGCACGCCGAGGGCGACCGACGACATCAAGAGCGGCAGGAAATACAGGATCTTGAGGATGCGCGAGCCCCTGCCGGCGTTGTCGAGCACCACCGCCAGCACCACGGCGATCGGCATCTGGATCAGCACCGAGAACACGGCGAGCAGGATGTTGTTGCGCGCCGCCCGCCAGAACAGCGCGTCGGAGGCGAGCTTCTTCCAGTTGTCGAGACCGACGAAGCGAGCATCGGTGCCGAGGCCGTTCCAGTCGAGCAGCGACAGGCGGAAGCTTTCGACCAGGGGATAGAGGAGATAGACGGCCAGCAGCAGAATGGCAGGCGCCAGAAAGATCACCGGCGCCAGTTTTCTGAGGGACAAAACCGTCCCTCCCGCTCCGCCGCCGGCGGAACGCGTCGATATGTCGGTCACGGGAATCCTCCGTCCTCCGGTCTCTGAACAAGTGCCCCGCCGGCCAAGGTCGGCGGGGCTGTTTGCGGGAGGAGGTTACTTGAGCTCGGCCTTGGCAGCGGCCTCGAACTCTTCGGCGACCTGCTCGGGCGTCTTCGACAGACCGAACAGCGCCTGCGAGGTGTCCTTGTGCAGCTCGCCGAGCTTCGGCGGCAGTTCCTGGTCCCACCAGAGCTGAACGCTCTTGGCTTCCGAGACCAGTTTGGAGACATCCTGCAGGAAGGGATTGTCGACCTTGAGGTTCTTGAGCGGCGGCAGGCGCGAGCCGGCAACGCGGCCGGCGGCGGCGGTATCGTCGGTCAGCGTCTTGAGGAGTTCGACGGCCTTGTCCTTCTCCGGGCAGGCATTGCTGACGGAGATGAAGTTGTCGCCGAGCGTGCCGAGCAGGTCGGATGGATCACCCTTGCCGTCGGGGACCGACGGGAACGGGAAGAAGCCGAGCTTCTTGGCAAAGTCGGGGTTCTCGTTGCCGATGGTCGAGGCTTCCCAGGTGCCCATCAGCTCCATGGCGGCCTTTTCGGTGTAGAGAAGGCGCCGCGAACCGCCGACGTCATAGTCGAGGCCGTTGTAGCCCTTCTGGAAGGCGCCGGCATTGACCAGCTCCTGCAGGCGCTTGCCGGCTTCCACGAACACCGGATCGGCGAACGAACCGCCATTCTTGCGCTGCGCGGCGTTGGCAAAGGCCTCGGGGCCGCCAATGCGGTCGACGAGGTAGCCGTAGAACATCGAGCCCGTCCACTTGTTCTTGTTGGCGAGCGCGAAGGGGGCGATGTCATGCTGCTTGAAGACGTCGATGACCTTCAGAAGCTCGTCCCAGGTCTTCGGGGGCGTCACGTTGTACTTGGCAAACAGTTCCTTGTTGTAGAACACCACGGCGATGGCGGTATTCTCGGCCGGCAGGGCGTAGATCTTGCCGTCGATGGTCGAGGCGCCGAAGCTCGCCGGCAGGAAGCGGTCCTTGAAGGCCGGGTCCTTGTCGAGATAGGGCGTCAGGTCGACCACCAGGTTGGCCTTGACGTATTCGCGCAAGGGTCCGCCGCCCCAGGAACTGAACACGCACGGCGGCTCGTTGGCGCCGAGGGCGATCTTGATCTTGGTCTTGTAGGCGTCGTTGAGGATATGGGTATCCTCGACCTTGTAGCCGGGGTTGGCCTTCTCGAAGCGGTCAGCCGCATCGCGGATGACCTTGACGGCGCTGGCTGTGGTTTGCAGGTCCCACTCTGTAATGACTTTGTCGGCCGCGTGCGCGGCAAACGGAATGGCCGAGACCATGGCGGCGCCGCAGGCGAGCGCCGTAAGTTTGGATGCGAATTTAGACACCTTCTCCTCCCAAGGATCACGTTGAGCCAGATGGTCGCATCGGATCCCCCGAAAACCGGAATCCACTTCTCAGCCGATGCTCTCAACGGGTGACAGCCGAACGTTAGCGCTAACGTTATGCGACGTCAACTCGACCTGTTGGCTGTTGACGGGGCCGTCCCCAAGGCTCTTGCTAGGGCTGTGCATCTGGTTGCGTATCACCCATAGCCAGCGGTTTTCCGCGCCTTTTCAAGGAATGGAGATCGCCGGCGCAGTTGACAGCCCGCAGGGCATCGGACAAACAGGGTCCAGGCCCGGAACCACTAGACCAAATGATGAAGCGACAGTTTCCAACGTTAGCCGAGGTTGCCAAGGTTGCCGGTGTCTCACTGATGACGGCCTCGCGGGCGATCAACAACCGCCCCGGCGTCTCGCCAGAAAAGCGCGAGGACATCCTGCGCATCGCCGACGAGATGGGCTACGTCGTCAACCGCGCCGCCCAGAAACTGACGGGGGCCCGCACGCGCATCATCGCCGTGGTGGCCGAGCTGCACACGCCGTTCACCTCCGACCTGTTGCTTGGCATGGGCGCGGTAGCACGCGCCGCCGATTACGAGATGCTGGTCTATTCGCTGCCGGTGCGCGACCGCCGTCCGCCGGGATCCATCCTCGACCTGCTGCGCCAGATCGTCGACGGCGTCATCGTCATTCTGCCCTACGAGTCCGACTATCTGGAATCCATGGCCACCGCCCATATCCCCGTGGTGACCATCGAACAGGGCGCCGTCTCGGCCTTCCCCTCGGTCACCGCCGACAACTACCAGGGTGGCCTCTCGGCGCTGCAGCACCTGATCGAGCTCGGCCATCGCCGCATCGCCCACATCGCCGGCAACGACCGGCTGACCTCGGCGCGCGACCGCCGCCGCGCCTATCGCGACATTCTCGCCCAGGCCCGCCTGCCCTACGACCCCGACCTTGAAGTGGATGGCGATTTCTCGCGCAAGGGGGGCTTCGAGGCGGCCCAGAAGCTTCTCGCCCTCGCCGACCGGCCCACCGCCATCTTCGCCGCCAACGACATGTCGGCCTATGGCGCCATCGCCGCCATCCGCGAGGCCGGCCTCAGCGTGCCCGGCGACATCTCCGTCGTCGGCTTCGACGATATCCCCATCGCCTCCCAGCTCCACCCACCGCTCACCACCGTCCGCCAGCCGCTGCAGCAGATGGCCCGCGCCTCGGTCAACCTCCTCCTCGCCCTCATCGCCGGCCTCGACGCCCCGTCGGAGCAGATCGTGCTGCCAACGCAGTTGATCATCCGGGAGTCGACGACGCCGCTGAAGGCTAGGAAGAGGAAGGACGAGGAGGTGAAGGTGGGCGCGGCGAGGTAGCACCCTAAAGTGTTTCTGGCGGGAACTCCTCGGCCAGCCAAGCAGAGGATCAGCAGACAGGCCTGCCGCTCGATATGACAGAGACATCACTTTTACAGGCAGCCACAGGCGCTCGTTTCACGCAAGCCTGTAGTGCGGGAGTGAAACAATGTCAGAGAATGATTATGACGCGTTTGCAGCGGCATATGACGCCGACAACGAGAGTAATGCCTGGAATGCCTATTACGAACGACCAGCTATTCTCTCATTGGTTGGAAATGTCGCCGGGCTTCGAGTCCTCGACGCGGGATGCGGCGGCGGAGCTCACGCCGCGATCCTTGTAGAGCGTGGGGCGCAACTAACCGGTATCGACGCAAGCGCGGGCTTGCTGGAGATCGCAGGTCGCCGCCTCAACGGTCGCGCGCGCTTTCTGGTGAGTGACTTGAATGGACCACTGCCTTTTGCCGATGGATCCTTCGATTTGATCCTCGCCTCACTGGTCATGCACTATCTGCCCGACTGGTCGCGAACCCTTTCGGAGTTTCACCGCTTATTACCCCCAGATGGCCGCTTTGTTTTCTCCACACATCACCCCTTCATGGACCACCAGTTGGCAGGCCATGAGAACTACTTCGAGACTTACAGCTTCAGTGAAACATGGCAGCGTGGCGAAAGGACCATGACAATGCGCTTCTGGCATCGTCCCCTTCACGCAATGTTCGATGCACTGAAGTCGGCTGGCTTCCACATCGAAACGCTCAGCGAGCCACAGCCCGCCCCGCAGGCCCTCGACCTGTTTCCAGATGCCTACAAATCCCTGACAACCGAACCCCGCTTCATTTTTTTCACGGCGGTGAAAGCTTGACCAGGAATCCTGCGGTCCAACAGCGGAATTCAAAGCTGACGGAAGAAAAGATACAATTCTCTGGTTAGGAGCTTGAGGCCATGAGCGACGACGAAATGATCAGCGAGCGCTACGCCTCTGTTTGGGATGCGATCAGCGACACCCCTGCCGAGGCTCTCAACATGCAGATGCGTTCGGAGCTGATGGTCGCGCTCAAGAAAATCATCAAGGAGAAGGGCTGGACGCAAGCCGAGGCAGCCAAGCAACTGGGCGTGACCCAGCCTCGTATCTCTGACCTACTGCGCGGCAAGATCAGCCTGTTCGGGCTGGACAGCCTGGTCAACATGGTAGCCGCCGCCGGTCATCAGGTGGATCTGAAGGTACGAGACGCAGCCTGACAATGCGCCGATGAGAAAGCCGAAAATCACCAGACAGGACCGGCTCGCAAACGAGATCGCGCTCCATCTGCAACAGGTCAGCCGGAAGACCTGGCCCGTCAACAGCTACTCGATCGAGGGTGAACGCCGAACCGAGTGGTTCGTGAAGGATGTGCTCAAGTACCACCGGACCATGGCAACCACCCTTAACACCCTGATCGAAGAGGGCTTTGTGCTCCGCCGGGTGGAGGAATTCGGCCCGACGGCCGAGCAGGTCCGTCAGGCGCCCGATCTGTCCGAGGTAGAGTTGGAGCGCCCGATGATGCTGCTGATCTCGGCCCGGAGGGCATAGGCCACGCAACACGACGCCGCCCGCGACGAAAGGCGGGCGGCGCCCGGATTGCCCTCGCCTCTTCCAATCCCCACCTAACGCCCCAGCGGGTTTGTCCCGCCCTGCACCATGGGGTCATTCATGCGTTTCGCCGGCAACGTCATCTGGTTCATCTTCGGGGGCGCCTACACCGCCCTGCTCTGGCTTCTGGGCGCAGCGATCTTTGCGCTGTCCATCGTCGGGCTGCCGCTGACGCGGGCGGCGATCGAGATGGCCAAGCTCAGCGCCTTCCCCTTTGGCAAGGATGTGGTCCACGTGCGCGAGCTCGACGGCAAGGGCCTGACACCCACGACGGCCATCACCGGCACCGTCGGCTTTATCTTCAACGTGCTGTGGCTGCTCACCTTCGGCCTCGCGCTCTGCCTCTCCTATCTGCTGCTGGGCGTGATCTACTGCCTCACCATCATCGGCATTCCCTTCGGCCTCCAGTGCTTCAAGCTGGCCGGCATTTCGCTGTGGCCGGTCGGCCGGCGCGTCGTCAGCATCGAGTTGGCCGAGGCGGCCCGGCGGCACGCGGCGGAGGAGACATTCGCCCGCCATCGCGCCGGCTGAAAACCCGTTCCTCAAGCAAATCCGTCGAGCGCCAGTTGCATCTCGCGATAGCATTGCGGGCCGCCGTGGCCTTCGGATTCCACAATTACCAGGCGGCTGGCCGGCCAGCGGCGGTGCAGTTCCCACGCCGTGACCACCGGCGAGCTGATGTCGCGGCGGCCGTGGATCAGCACGGCCGGGATGTGCTCGATCGACGGCAGTCGGCTCAGGATCTCCGCGCCATCCCTCAGGAAGCCGTCGTTGGCCCAGTAGTGGGTGACGAGAGTGGCAAACTGCAGCCCCAGCGTCTCATCGAGCCACTTGCCGGCCGGCGCCCAATTGGGATCGAGGGAAATGTGCGTCGCCTCCCAGGCGTTCCAGGCGCGGGCCGCCTGCAAGCGATCCTCCATATCGGGCGACGCCAGGCGACGCGCGTAAGATTCCACCACCCGCTCGCCGGGAAGGCGGCCGGAAGCACGCTCGAACCGCTGCCACGCCTCGGGAAAGATCCGGCCGACAACGTCGGTGACCCAGTCGACCTCCTCGCGGCTGGTGGTGGTCACCGCCGCCAGCACCAGCGCGGTGACCTTGTCCGGATGCGCCTCGGCATAGGCGAGCGACAGCGTCGCGCCCCACGACACGCCGGAGACCAGCCAGGCCGCGATGCCGAGATGCGCCCTGATAGCCTCGATGTCGGCAATCAGCGCCTCGGTCGTATTGGTGGCGAGGTCGCCGATGGCCTCGCTGGCGAGCGGGCGGCAGCGACCGCAGCCTCTCTGGTCGATGCCGACGACGCGATATTTCTGTGGATCGAAGCGGCGGCGATAGTCGCCCCGGCCAAGACCGCTCCCCGGCCCGCCATGCAGATAGAGCGCCGGCTTGCCGTTGGGATTGCCCGACACTTCCCAATAGATGAAGTTGCCATTGGAAACGGGCAAAAGTCCGGTTTCGTAGGGTTCGGTCGGCGGATAGAGAGTGTCGCTCATCGCCCAAGCTTGAATGGCGGCAGTACCTCCGTCAACCGGCGCGACAGGAGCGTAGGCGCGGAAAAGCCTGCCCCGCCATTCAGCGGAACAGGCCCAATCGTCAGGCTATCAGCCCAGCGTCAGCCAATAGCGATGGAGTGCTTCGATGTCGCCGCTGGTCAGCAGCGGCATGGCGCCATTGAGGGCGTCGTCATCCCACTCCCACCACTTCATCGCAAGCAAGAGAGCGATCTGCTCGTCAGTGAAGCGCTTGCGGATCGGCTTGGCCGGATTGCCGCCGACGATGGTGTAGGGCTCGACATCGCGCGTGACGAGGGCGCGGGTACCGATCACCGCGCCGTCGCCAACGGTGATGCCCGGCATGATGATGACCTCCGAGCCGATCCACACGTCATTGCCGATCACCGTGTCGCCCGCCGGGCGATAGCCATTCTCCGCCCCGGCAAAGGCTGGCACTTCCGACATGAAGTGGAAGGGGAAGCTGCTGATCCAGTCGTGCTTGTGACCCTGGTTGCCCGCCATGATGAAGGCGGCGCCCGAGCCGATGGAGCAGAAGCTGCCGATGATCAGCCGGTCGACGCCCTCGATGGGCATCATATAGCGGGCGCAATCGTCGAAGCTGTGGCCGTGATAGTAACCGGAATAATAGCTGTAGCGGCCGACGACGATGTTGGGATTGGTGACCTGCTTGTCGAGGGTCACGCCCCGGAAGGGGCTTTCGAAATAGTTGTCCATGTGACGATCTCTGAATGAGTTGGGCAAACACCAGCGGCGCGAGAGTCTGCTGACTTCGCGCCAAAGCCCCTTCAAGGGGCGGCATTCAGAGGGTTCGTCGCGCGGCCTTCACTGGATTCTCTTCCGTGGAACGATGATCATCGTAGGGCAAGGGCGGCGGCTCGGCAACCGCCCTCACCCCAAGGACACACGACCGGCCATGGCGAGATAGGCCGAGATCGTCACCACCGACAGTAGCGTCGAGGCAAGCACGACGCGGCCGGTAAGACCGGCTTCGCGGCGGTAGAACTCGGCCAGCATGAACGGCCCGGTGCCGGTCGGCAGCGCGGCGAGCAGCACCACGGTGTGGGCGGCCAGCGTCGGCAGTTGCAAGAGCGGCACGGCGATCAGCCAGGTGATGGCGGGTTGAGCCACCAGCTTCAGCCCCACCAGGACGCCGGTGGTGGAGAGCCGCTCGCCGGACTTGCCGGTCTTGGTGCCGGCGAGGAACAGGCCCAGCGCGATCAGCGCGCAGGGCGAAGCCGCGCCACCCAGGAGCTTGGTGAAAGCGTGGACCGGCGCCGGCAGCGGGAAGCCGGACAGCATCACCAGCGCCCCCAGCGCCGGGGCGACCAGCAGCGGATTTTTCGCCAGCGAGATCAGCGTTTTATAGGCGATGTCCCGCTTGCGGGTCTCCGATTGCAGCCCACCCTCGACCAGAATGATGGCAAAGGCGAACAGGATGCACACCGTCAGGATGGTGGCAATCAGCGTCGCGCCCATACCGGCGTCGCCGACCAGCGACAGCACCAGCGGAAAGCCGATGAAGCCGGTGTTGGCGTAGCTGGCGTTGAGTGCGTCGATGGCGGCGTCGGAAAGGTGTCGTCCTCCTGCCATGCGCCACCACAGCGTCGCGCCGAAGATCACCGCGCAGCCAACCAGGAACGCTCCGATGAAGCCCGGCTGCCAGATGTCCGAGAGCTTGGCGTTGGCCATGATGTCGAACAGCAGCGCCGGCAGCGCGAGGTAGACGACGAGACGGTTGACCTCGCGCGTCGCGTGCCCGCCCAGCGCGCCAGTTTTGCGGGCGATCCAGCCGGCGAGGATCATGGCGAAGATCGGCAGAACGATGAGGGGGTTATTCAGCATGGCTAGAAACTCAAGTGAGGGCGAGATTGCCTAACCTGGCCAATCGATATAATCCAATGTCACTTTGATGCCGGATTGATACCGAGGAAGTATCGAATGGACACGCGCCACATGCGTATCTTCGTCGCCCTGGCGGAAACCCTGCATTTCGGGCAGGCGGCGGCGCGCATGAACATGAGCCAGCCGCCGTTCAGCCGGCAGATTTCATCGATCGAGAAAACGCTGGGCGTCAGGCTGTTCGATCGCAACTCCCGCAACGTCAGCCTGACGCTGGCCGGCCGCCACTTCCTCGCCGATTGCCGCCGCGTCCTCGCCGACTTCGACACCGCCTGCCGCGACGTGCAGCTGGTCGCCAATGGCGTGAAAGGCGAGCTGCGGCTCGGCTTCATGATGCACGCCGCCCACAGCATCATTCCCGCCCTGGTGCGGCGGTATTCCGAAGCCAAGCCCGACATCCACCTGATCCTGGAAGAGAGCATCCCGACCGACATCGACACCATGCTGATCGAGGGCAAGCTCGACATCGCCGTTACCTTCGGCAGCCCCTACGCGCCCCACCTCAGAACCCACCGCCTGGCGCGCGACCGGCTCTGCCTGATCGCGCCGGCGGACCATCCGCTGGCCGCCGCCGAGATCGTCGGTCCTCGCGATCTCCGGGGTGAAAAGCTGATCGCCGCCCCTGCCTCGGTGGTGCCGGTGCTGCGCGCGGCGATCGGCATCTATTGCGCCGCCGGCGGCGTAGTGCCGCATTTCGCCTTCGAGCCCCGGCTGCAACACACCATCATCCGGCTCGTCCAGGAGGGGCTCGGCGTAGCGCTGATCCCCCAATCGCTCTGCACCGGCCTGGGGCCAGCCGTGATCGCCAAGGCACTGGTCAATGCCCCGGAATTCGACGTCGTGCTGTGCGCGCCGACAACCTCGAGAAATCCGGCCGTTGCGACGCTTTTCGAACTGGTAGAATCCTGGGACATGGGTAACGCCTCAACGCGGAACGCATAGGGGCACCCAAGTCCATCCCGGCGCTTACCGTCTCCGCCGCGTGCCGCCGGTCGGCCGGCGCGTCGTCAGCATCGAACTGGCCGCGCCGGCCCGGCGGCACGCGGCGAAGGAGACATTCGCCCGCCATCGCGCCGGCTGAACGGGCACGATCCCGACGCTTGAGATGCGAGCTGGAAGCCTTCCAATGTTAAGCCTGCCAGTGCAAACACACCACCATAGCGTTTCCAACCGATTGCCAGACAACCAGAGAAACGTATACTGCGGCTCCGATCAACGGTGTCTGTGTGGGGGCGCACGTGCATTTCGCCGGCAGTGTTATCTGGTTCGTGTTGGGAGGGGGCTGGACGGCCCTCCTCTGGCTCGTCGGCGCGGCGATTTTCTCGCTGACCGCCGTCGGGCGGCCGCTGACCCGGGCGGCCGTGGAAATGGCCGGCCTCAGCATCTCCCCCCAGGGCAGGGATGCCGTCCACATCCGCGATCTCGGCGGGCAGGACCCCGTGCCCACGACGGCCCTGGCCCGTATCCTCGGCCTCGCGGCGTGCACCCTGTGGATGCTGACCTTCGGCCTCGTGCTGTCGGCCGCCTATCTCGCCCTCGGCGTCCTCTGCTGCCTGACGGTGCGCGGGCTTCCCCTGGGCCGAAAGTGCTTCAAGCTGGCCGCCCTGTCGCTCTGGCCGGTCGGTCGGCGCGTCGTCGCCACCGATCTCGCCACCGTTCCCCGACAGCAGGCGGCGGTGGAGCGGTTCGCGCGCCATCGGTATTACAAGGGCAACCAGGCAAAGGTCCGGACGCCAAGCCAACCTCCCGCCAATAACCGGCTTGCCCCTTGAATTTCCGAAATTGTCACCTATTTGTAATACTGTGAGTTTAAACACACGGATAATGCTTCTGAGCTTTGACCACGGATGTACTGGCACTGATCATTGAGGCGTTGGAGAGAAGGTCGGGTTCGTCCCGGCCTTTTTGCTATTCAGGGCCATGTGACCCACCAGATCGTCGTGCGTCCTGACGGACGCAAGGTGACGATCTAGTTCCTTGTTAGCGCATCGGATTGTCCGAAAACCGGATTCCACTTTTCGGTCCGATGCTCTAGCCTTTCCGATAATCCGCCACAGGGCTCATAGCTCCGCCCAGCCACGCAGCAGCGTATATCCGGCAATCGCCACCAGCAGCAGTCCGGCGCCCCGGCCCACCCAGATCGTCAGGGTGGGGTTGGAGACCAGCGCGTCGCGGCCGTGCGCAGCCCCCACCGCCAGCCCACCGTAGACGACGAACTGCACGGAGATGGTCATCGCTCCCATGATCAGCGCTTGCGGCCACAGCGGCCCGAAGGCCGGCGACATGAACTGCGGGTAGACGGCGAGAATGAACAGCCACGCCTTGGGATTGAGAAGGCAGGTGACGATGCCCTGCGCAAACACCGCCCGCGAGGAGCGGATGGCCCCGGCGTCGACCGTATCGATGACGATGGAACTGCGCGCCAGGCTGAAGCCGATCCATGCCATATAGGCCGAGCCGATCATCAGCATCGGGCCATAGACCGCCGGCATCAGGCGGCTGAGCCCGGCCACCGCGAAGGTGCCGAACAGGGTGTGGCACACCCCGCCCACCAGCAGGCCCAGGGTGGCCGAGAGACCGGCTCGCCGCCCGCGCGTCAACGCGTTGGCAAGAACGAACATCATGTCCATGCCGGGGACCAGGATGATGCCGGTCAACAGAACGAAGAAAAGCCAGAGATTTGTGGCATAGGTCATGAGCCGCGCGCCATCCCGCTTGTCCGGCGGGCAGGTCGCCGGTTTCAAAGACGGTCTGGCTATAGACGGCCGGCTGACAGAGAAGTGTCAGCTGCGATGGGCGGCGCGGGAGGCCGCGCCACCGTGTTCAGGGGGCATCAGGCGCAGGGCGTTCAGCCCTTGCCCTTGCCGGTCGAGGTCGCCTTGCCGCCTGCGGCGAACGGGCTGACCGGCGGCACGACGGCGGCCTTCACCTGCTTGGGCTTCTTGGCTTCGCGATTGCCGCGCTTCTGTTCCTTAGCCACGGGCAAACGTCCTCTTGATGAGCATGGCCCGGGTGGTGGGCGTTGACGACGCGGTCGCCAGTTCCAGGCTGTCCTGTTGGGCCACCCGCTCGTAGCGCTCTTCTTCGTTGCGGATGCGGTATTGCGGCTGGCCGTCGGACGGCATGAGGGCGGTGATGCGATAGACGCCCTCGGCCGAGGCATATTGGAAGCTGGGCTTCAAAAGCACCGAGTCGCCGATCTTGAAAACAGGGGTCGATGGGCCGCGCCGGACGGCGGGGTTGGCGCGGAGTAGCATGTCGGCAGTTGTCATGAGCACTGCTTCCTTGACATGCGGCCAATTGGCCGCGGATGGCTATGGGTTGTTTGCGTGCGTCCGCTGAAGGTTTACCGAGGGCGTGGCGAGGCACCCTTAAGGCCCCATCGAAGCCACACAGCATTGCGGTCCATCAGCGCACATGTCCGTATTGAAATTCGCCGTGAGATTGGGACGAATGACTTGTTTTTCCGGCCATCTCAGCAACATTTACTATCGTAAAGCCGAGAAAAAGGCAGGCCTTGCGCACCGAAAAGACCAATTTTCGGCAATTCAACATTTTTTAAATATGCGCCAAGGTCAAAATAAAGACAAGGCAAACGCAGGAATTATTTTCATGGGGTGGCATTTTGACCTGGAATATCATAAGGGAGTGCGGTGACGCTGCTCAGGGGGTGCAAATTGGGAGCCCCTCTGTCTGTTCCTGAAAGCCGCATTCGCCCGCCGGCGCTTGCAGGCGGAACCGGTCGATCGCCACCTCGCCTGGTGGCGCCATGCTCTCCCAATAGATCGGAAAATCCGTGCAGGTTCTCGTTCGAGACAACAACGTCGATCAGGCTCTTCGCGTCCTCAAGAAGAAGATGCAGCGGGAAGGCATTTTCCGCGAGCTGAAGGCGCACCGCGCCTATGAAAAGCCGTCGGAAAAGCGCAAGCGTGAAGCGGCCGACGCCGTCCGGCGCTCCCGCAAGCTCGCCCGCAAGAAAGCCCAGCGCGACGGCCTGCTGCCCATGCCGAAGCCGAAAGAGCGTCCGGCAAGGCCGCAAGTCCCCAGCCTGGCTGCGATCGCCCAGTCGTGACGCAGTCCTGATCCGCGCCTGAGCGCCCCCGAAAATTCCCTCGATCCGTCCAGCGAATTGAAGGGGTAAGCTCAGCCTGCGGGCAATAAATGAGGCATCCCCACCAGGGATCCTTGTAAAACATTGCAATTAAGTGTATGTATGTCTCGTCGATCTTGTTGACGAACGTTGTTTTAGCGCCTCTAGGCCCTTACGATCTTCCTTTTCAATATCGCGAACTACGGCGCCCGGCGCATTGTCGGACGGCGAAAATCTATGTTGATTGAAAGGAATATCGTCATGACTAACGGAACCGTCAAGTTTTTCAATTCCGTCAAGGGTTTTGGTTTCATCGAGATTGGCAACGGCCAGCCGGATGTGTTCGTGCACATCTCCGCCGTCGAGCGGTCGGGCATGACCTCGCTCTCCGATGGCCAGAAGGTGACGTTCGACGTCGTGCAGGACAGCCGCACCGGCCGTAATGCCGCCGAGAACCTCGCAGCTGCCTGAGCTCCTTTCGGTCTGGCATCGTCGAACGGAGAAAAGCCGGGGCCGAGCGCGCTTGGCCCTTGCATTCCGGAAGATTGTGCCTATTTGACCGAAGGTGAGTTTAAAAGCTCCGCTCGCGCTTCTGATCTTTGACCACGGATGTACTGGCACTGATCATCGAGGCGCTTGAGAGAAGGCCGGGTTCGCCCGGCCTTTTTGCTATCTACATTTCTCTCGGCACTCCCCTCCTCCCAAAAGCTTGCGCCGCCGGGGCGGCCCCGAGTTGGTTGGGAATGACGGATAGCGATGGCGCCGCCAGCGTACTGATGCTCGCAGGGCCTTCCGATCGCCGCTCCAGGATGGCGCGACGGGCCGGCTCGGCCAGGACGCGGAAGCATTCGTCGATGGCTTGATGGCTAAGCATGAACTTTGGCATCCCGGCCCACGATGATTGTCAAGTGACAGCTTAAGTGTTGTGCGCTGCCTCATTTTGCACGCTCCGGACAACGGGGGGCAAACGAAGGTCGATGGGCGTATCCCCCTCCTCTCGGTGACCGGAGAACGCAAGGCCTCCGGCGCTTGCCTAGAGCATTGTGCGGAAAAGTGGAAACCGGTTTTCCGCGAAAACAATGCGACAACAAGGAACTAGAGCATGTTGGCGAACCAGGGTTCGCCGGACATGCTTGTCTTATGAGAATCCGTGCCGATAAGGCACAAAGGAACCGCTGAGAGAGGGTTGCAGCCCTCTCGTCAGCGGCGAGGGACGGATCGTGGAGTTG
>JAGSYV010000102.1 GCA_018262505.1 Pseudomonadota bacterium | reverse complement strand
AACTGCGTACGGGCGACCAAGCGTGGGGAGGCAGCGTGGATCGAAACTGCGGGCCGATGAACAAGAACTGGATATGAGGCGCTGCCGAGCAGGGCGAGCGTGCAAATGACCGCGAAGCCGTTGTGATCAAGGCGAAGTGGCGTAAATCCGGCGGTCGCGCGGTGAAGGAGTGCGTTCTTACCTGGGGAGATCTCGCCTTGTGGCTGAAAGGCCGACGGTGTCGAGCCGGAGCGAGAAGTCAGCAGAGGTCGTAGTAGTGGGCGCTCGATCGCCGGCGAAGGACCGAACGAGAGAGAGTGAAGTTCCCCCGTGGATGAGCAAGGCCATGCGTCAGATGCCGGAGATGACCGGGAGATTGGAAAGGGAAGCGGATGAAGTCCGCCAGGGTTCCAGTCTTGACGAAGCCGAGCCCCCGCCATGGGTCCCGAACGACACGGGGCCGGGACTGCTCGTTGCAGTTCTGGCGCGAGCGAACCTTCAGCGGGCCATGAAGCGGGTGAGGGCCAACAAGGGCGCGGCGGGCGTGGACGGACTGGACATCGACCAGACGGCCATGATGCTGAAGTCCCAGTTGCCGACCATCCGCGACCGGCTGCTGAAGGGAACGTACCGGCCGCGGCCGGTGCGTCGCGTGATGATCCCGAAGCCTGGGGGCGGCGAGCGCGAGCTTGGCATCCCTACGGTGCTGGATCGCCTGATCCAACAGGCGCTCCTGCAAGTCCTTCAGCCGATCCTTGCCCCCAGCTTCAGTGCCCACAGCTACGGCTTCCGTCCGGGCAAAAGCGCGCACGATGCCGTCCTGTCGGCGCAATCGTTCGTGCAGTCTGGACGGCGTGTCGTGGTGGATGTGGACCTGGAGAAGTTCTTCGACCGGGTTGACCACGACATCCTGATCGACCGTCTGCGCAAGAAGGTTCCTGACCCTGGCATTCTGCGCTTGGTCCGGGCCTATCTGAACGCCGACATTGTCGATGGGGATGTGACCATCAAGCGAAGCAATGGTACGCCGCAGGGCGGTCCGTTGTCGCCGCTGCTGGCCAACCTGTTGCTGGACGAGGTGGACAAGGAGCTTGAACGGCGGGGCCATGCCTTCTGCCGCTATGCCGACGACTGCAACGTCTATGTGCGGTCCAGGCGGGCGGGAGAGAGGGTGATGGCCCTGTTGCGGCGCCTCTATGGCCGTCTCCACCTGACGGTGAACGAGACCAAGAGTGCTGTCGCCTCCGTCTTTGGCCGCAAATTCCTCGGCTTCGCCTTCTGGGCAGCGCCGGGCGGTGTGGTCAAACGGCGGGTCGCCGACAAGGCGATCAAGGCGTTCAAGGACCGCATCCGCCAATTGACACCCCGCGCGACGGGGCGGTCTCTGCGCGCGGTGACGGAACGGCTGCGCAGCTTCGTGCTGGGGTGGAAGGCTTACTTCAGACTGGCGCAAACGCCAAACGTCTGGCGAGACCTGGACGAATGGATGCGCCATCGCCTGCGAGCCATCCAACTCAAGCAATGGGACTTGCTTGACCTCAATCTCGCGAACCGCCCGGTGCGGACCCGCATGCCGGGTGGTGTGGGAGGGGTGGATCAGAAATGATCCCCCCTATCCCGATTGGCGGGCAAGCTGCTATTGCTGCTGCAAGATGGGATGAATGGCAGAGGCAATGGTGGTCATGGTGGGCTTCTCACGCGGCATCTGCCGGGCTTGTCTTCTGATCGTGGTCCTTGCCGCCGCTTCGCTGTCTGCGAGGGCCGATGTGATGATCGGCATCGCCGGACCGATGGGCGGCAGCTTCACCGATATCGGACGCGACATCAAAGCCGGCGTCGAGATCGCCGTGGCGGCGGCCAATGCGCGCGGCGGCATCAATGGCGAGAAGATCCGGACGGTCGCCGTTGACGACAAGTGCGAAGCCGAGACCGGCGCCGCGGTGGCAAACCAATTGATCGGCAAGACCGTCAAGGCGGTAATCGGCCATGCCTGCACGGCGGCGGCGCTGCCGGCCGCGCGCGTTTATGCCGAGGGGGGCGTGCTGTTTGTGTCGGTGGCCGCCACCAATCCGCGCCTCACCGACGAGAAGGTTGGTGCCGGCGTGTTCCGTCTGGCCATCCGCTCCGATCGCGAGGCACGGGCGATCGCCGACTATCTCGGCAAGCATTTCAAGGGCAAGCGCGTGGCCTTCGTTCACGACGGCAGCGTCTATGGCCTGGGGCTCGCCGAGCAGGCGGGCAAGCTGTTCACTGATGGCGGCGGCTCTGTTGCCATGACGGAGAGCTTCACGCCGGGCGAGAAGAGCCAGAACAACCTGATCGGCAAAATCCAGGATGCCGCCGTGTCGGCGGTGGTGGTGGGCGCGCTGCAGGCCGACGCCGCGGTGATTGCCGGCGAGATGAGGGCGCGTGGCCTTGATGCCGCGCTGGTCGGCAACGAGTCCTTGGCGCTTGCCGAGTTCAAGGCGTTGGCTGGCGACGCGGCCGAGGGCACGGTTTTCTTCCTGCCTTTCGTCGATAAATCGCGACCCGAGGCGGTGAACCTCATTCTGTCGCTTCAAGAACGGCAACTGATGCCGACCGATACGATCTTCACGGCGCACGCCGCGACGGAAGCGGCGATCGCGGCGCTTTCCAAGGGGGGAGACCTCGGTGGCGAGGCTGCCTTCCTGCGCAAAAGCGGTGCCAGCACAGTGCTTGGCAAGGTTACGTTCGACGACAAGGGCGATTGGCGCGAAGCGACCTATGCCCCGCAGATCTGGCGGGGCGACGCCTTTACGCCCCTTCGCTGACGACGGCTTGCACCCCAGGCCCATCCGTCCTCCGGTCGGCGGCCATGCAGGACCTCCACTAGCCTTTGCCGGCGGCAACTGGTACTGTCGATCCGACGACAAACGAGTAAGCGTGCCGCTCGAGCCCCCGCGCCGGTCCTGAAAGGAACGGTTGCGGACGAAGGTTGGTTTCCCTGAAAAGGGAGGTCGACCCCTGGATCGCGGCGCGCCGGAGTGATCTCAGTGGGTGACGCGGGCGATCAAAGCGACCGCGCAGATACCACGAGAGGACGCGCCGACCCCGCCGCTAACGTGGCGGTGGACGGAGCGTCCGATGCCCTGTCGAAGCGGGCGGCGCGACGCCGCCGCAAACGCCGGTCCGGTTCGGGTGCGGCGGGTGACAGGACCTCGGTGGGACATGCGCCGATATCAGGCGACAAGCAGCCGGAGCGGGTGATTGTCCCGCCGCCGGTGCGTGGCGATTCGCCCTCTACCGAATCCGACAAGGCGGAAGCGCCGACCGGGAAAACGCGCGAGGACGGCCCCCGGCGCCGGCGTCGGCGCGGTCCGGCCAAGGGTGCCCTGCGCGGCGTGCGCAAGCCGGGGCGCGAAGATGGTCGTTCCGACGAGGGACGCGGCCGCGAGAGCGATCGCCGCAAGGGTGGCCACGCCGAGGTCGGCGAGGCCCGGCCGGCTGTCGGCGCGGTTAGCCATCATCACGGCCACGCCCCGCACGGACGCGAAGGGAGCCGCCGCGCTACCGCGACCGGCCCGCTTTACGCGGCGCTCGATCTTGGCACCAACAACTGCCGCCTTCTGGTGGCCGAACCGCAGGATCGCGGCTTCCGTGTCATCGACGCCTACTCCCGTATCGTCCGGCTCGGCGAAGGCATAGGTCGCACCGGCCGCCTGTCCGAGGCGGCGATGGATCGCGCCGTCGAGGCGCTCGCCGTCTGTCGCGGCAAGCTGGCCGACCTCAAGGTGCGGCGGATGCGGCTGATTGCCACCGAGGCCTGCCGGTTGGCCGAAAACGGCCCGCTGTTCCTCGAAAGGGTGCGGCGCGAGACCGGCCTCAGCCTGGAGATCGTCAGCCGGGAGACCGAGGCGCGCCTCGCCGTTGCCGGTTGCGCCACGCTGATCGACCCGCGTTCGCAAGGCGTCTTGCTGTTCGATATCGGCGGCGGTTCGTCGGAACTGGTCTGGCTCGATCTCAGGCGGCGCGGCGAAGCACGCGGCTTCGCGCTCACCCGCTTCATCAAGAGCTGGACATCCCTGCCGGTCGGCGTCGTCACGCTCAGCGAACGGCACGGCGGTCATATCGTCACCCCTGAGGTCTACCGCGACATGGTCGAGGAAGTCAGCGGCCTTATCGACGGGTTCGAGGGGATGGAAGGCGCGGCCGAGCTGGTCGCCTCAGGTGGCGCCCACATGCTGGGCACCTCCGGCACGGTGACGACGCTGGCCGGCATTCATCTCGGCCTCAAGCGCTATGACCGTCGCCGTGTCGATGGCGTGTGGCTCGACGGCAACGAGGTCGATCAGATGATCGATCGGCTGATCGACATGGGCTACGAGCAGCGCGTCGCCAATCCGTGCATCGGTTCGGATCGCGCCGATCTCGTGCTGGCCGGTTGCGCCATTCTCGAAGCCATTCGCAGCAAATGGCCCTGCCAGCGGCTACGCGTCGCCGATCGCGGCTTGCGTGAGGGCATCCTGGTCGAACTCATGGCCCGCGACGGCGTCTGGCGTCGCCGAGCCCAGCCCGCAAGGACGGAAGCGCATGTCTGACAAGGGAAAATCCGGCGGAGACAAGCCGGCTGGCCCGGACAAGTCCAAGGGCCCAGATAAATCCAAGGGCAAAGGGCGGGCCGATACCGGCCTCAAGGTGAAGGTGAAGACGGCACGCGGCCGCACCGCCTCGTCGGTGCGCTGGTTGCAGCGTCAGCTCAACGACCCCTATGTGGTCAAGGCGCGCAAGGAGGGCTGGCGTTCGCGCGCCGCCTTCAAGCTGAGCGACATCGACGAGAAGTTTCACCTTCTGAAGCCGGGCAACCGGGTGGTCGACCTTGGCGCTGCGCCGGGCGGCTGGTGCCAGGTAGCGTCGCAGAAGACCGGATCGACGCCCGCCAACCCGCTGGTGGTCGGCATCGACTATCTGGAGATGGACGGCGTGTCGGGCGTGGCCCTCCTGCAAAAGGACTTTCTCGACGAAGACGCGCCGGCCGCGCTGATGGCGGCGCTTGGCGGTCATCCGCCCGATGTCGTGTTGTCCGACATGGCGGCGCCGACGACCGGCCACCACAAGACCGACCATCTCAGGACCACCTATCTGTGCGAGGTGGCGGCCGCTTTTGCCATCGACGTGCTCCGTCCGGGCGGCGCCTTCGTTGCCAAGGTGTTCCGCGGTGGGACTGAGACCGAGCTCTTGGCGATGCTGAAGCAGAATTTCGCTCAGGTCTTCCACTTCAAGCCGCCGTCCTCGCGCCAGGAAAGCGTCGAGATGTATGTCGTCGCCAAGGGCTTCAAGGGGCGGTCGCCCGCCGCCGCGGAGGCTACCGAGGACGATCAGC
Organism: Pseudomonadota bacterium; assembly: GCA_018262505.1. GTDB lineage: Bacteria > Pseudomonadota > Alphaproteobacteria > Rhizobiales > Pleomorphomonadaceae > Pleomorphomonas. The sequence continues at coordinate 17,194 of JAGSYV010000102.1, read as the reverse complement.
CGTGAGGGGCGCCCGTTCCGGCAGGGGCACCGGCGGCTGGGACAGGATTCCCGATGCGCCGGACGAGCCCGTCCGGGCGGCGCCGACCGACCCGAAGAGGCTGCGCGAGAAGCTGCGCCGCTCGGGGTTTGCCTATCTTCAGCGCTATTCCGCCTCGGAAGCGCACTTCTCCGAGCTGATGGAGCAGAAGCTTCGTCGCTGGGAAGCTGCGGGCTATGTGGTCTTGGGCGAAGCCAGCGCCGCCGGTCTCGTTGCCGAACTGACGGCCGAATTCCGCGAGCTTGGCCTGCTCGACGATGCGGGCTTTGCGGCGTCGCGCGTCGCCTCGGCGCGTCGGAAAGGCACCTCGCGGCTCAAGATTGCGCTCGGCCTTCGGGCAAAGGGCGTCGACGGCGAGCTGGCGCAGGCCGCCATCGAGGAAGACGGCACCGATGAGACGGTGGCCGCCTTGCGCTTTTGCCGGCGCCGGCGGATCGGTCCGTGGCGGCGGGGGGAGCGGCCGGATCGCGACGGCCTCAACCGCGAGATCGCTACGCTGGCACGGCAAGGTTTTGCCACTCAGCTGGCGCGCGCTGTCGTGCTACTGTCGCCTGAGGAGGCCGAGGAAAAGCTCGGCCTGATTTGAGAAACGTCATCGATGGAATGGGTGTCGGAAGCGCTGCTGATCGGTCTTCGCCCGCACGGGGAAACCAGTGCGGTGATCGAAGTGATGACGCCCGATTATGGCCGCCATCTCGGCCTCGTCAAAGGCGGGCGCTCCCGTCGCCTGCAGCCGGTGCTGCAGGCCGGCAACTCGCTGCTGGTCACCTGGCGGGCGCGGCTCGAAGCGCATCTCGGGCTGTTTTCAGTGGAGCTCGCAGAGGCCCGGGCGGCACGGCTGATGGAGAGCGCCGCCGGTTTGTTCGGCGTGCAGATCGTGTCCGGCCATCTGCGGCTCTTGGCCGAGCGCGAGGCGCATCCCGGTCTCTATCGGGCGGCGATTTCCCTGCTCGACCATCTCGACGGCCTCTTGCAATCGGCGGCGTTGGTCGCTCGTTTCGAGCTGATGCTGCTTGACGAACTGGGCTTCGGGCTTGATCTGTCGCGCTGTGCCGCCACGGGCCGGACCGATGATCTCCGCTTCGTCAGCCCCAAATCGGCGCGCGCAGTGTGCGGCGACGCCGGCGCGCCCTATGCCGATCGCCTGCTATCCCTTCCGGCCTTCCTGATGCCGGGCGCCGAGGTGAGCCCTGACGCCGCCGACTCGTGGCAGCGCTGCGACTCACCGGCTTCTTCCTTGATCGGCATGTTGCCGGTCCCAGGGCGATCGAGCTGCCGTCAGCGCGAGCGCAACTGCTCGGCAGGCTGGAAGTCGAGCAGTGGCCGACGGCCCCAGACATTTCAACGGTTTGACCGATCCGGTTCACGCCACGGCTTGAAGAAACAGCGCCTCGCGGTGCACCGTACCGTCGGCGTTACGCGGGATTTCCGAGACCGACACCAGCGCGGCCGGGCGGTCGAGCTTGCCGGCCGCCTCGCCATCGAGCCAGATCAGCAATTCGGTGAGCGACGGCCGCTCGCCCGCTTTCGGCACCACCGCCAGACCGAGACGATGGCCGACCGGGCCGGCCTCGATCGGAAAGACGGCGGCATCCTCGACCCCGGGATGGCCGCGGAACAGCGTATCGAGCCGCTTCGGCGACACGGTGATACCGGCTATGCCGATGGTCTCGCCGAGCGTGCCGGTGATCACCAGTCGCTCGTTGTGCTCCTCGGCGGCAAGGCCGGTGCGCAGGAAGCCGTCGGAGGTGACGCCGAGCAGGGCGCTGCGGCGGCCCGACTGCGGCTCCGGCCAGGGCGCGTCGGGGATGGCGGCGCCACCCAGCAGCAGTTCGCCATGTTCAGCCTTGCGGCTACGGGCCGCGGCCTTCGTCTTGATCTTGGCCTCGAACAGCGCCGGCGCCGTGTCGAGGCCCCCCATGCGCGCCAAGCCGGAAGGCAGCGCCACGGCGCTGCCAGCAACATCCCGCGCGCGCGGAATGAGGCAGAGACCGCCGAGCGTCACGAGGTCGACCGTACGGGCGGCTGGCGCCGGCGTAAGGCCGAGACCGCTGCCCACCGCCGAGAAGGCGACGGCGCGGTCGAGGCTGGCGGCGAGCGAGGCGACCATCACTTCCGGCAGCACGACACGATCGGCGCCGACGCTTTCCACTGCTGCGGCGAGGCCGGCAAGCGAGGTGCCGTGGTGGAAGGCGACACGGCCGCCTGAAATGAGCGCCGAGGCCATCGAGCCGGCCACCGAGGCAAGACTGGCCGGGTGCATGGTGGAGAGAACGGTCTCGGACGCGGTGACGCCGGCTTCGATCAGATGGCCGGTGGCGATCGCCATCAGCTGGTTGTGGCTGTAGGGAACGATCAGCAGCTCGTCGTCGGGGGTGCGGGCCATGGAGAGCAGGGCGACATGATCGGCCGCCGCGCCGCGCCGCGCCACTTCAGGGGGCTCACCCAGCGCCTCGACATCGGCGAGCACTTCGGAAAGGTCGATCAGGCCGTCCGGCTGTCCGTCGCCGACCGCGAAGACGAAGCGGATGGCGAAGGTATCGGCGGCGACGTCGCGCACCAGTTCGCCCGACGGCTCGTCCTCGATTTCGGAGGCGGTGACCATGGCCTTGATCGACGCGGCTTCGATGGCCGCCTCGATTTCCGACTTGGTCCAGTAGATGGGCAACGGCGCCACGACGAGGCCGGCTTTCAACGCCGCGAACAGAATGATGGCCGCGTCGGCGCAGGGCGGCAGGTGGATGCCAAGCACCATGTCCGGCCGGAGGCCGACGGTGGCGAAGAAGGCGGCGAGACCGTTGATGCGCTTTTCCGCGTCAGCAAAGCCGTAGCGGGCGGAGAGGCCCGGCACGGCGCCGGCGCCGACGTCCTCGAAGGCGATCGTCTCAGGCGCGGCGGCGGCGGAGCGATGCAGCAATTCGCAGAGCGTGACGTTGCTCCATGCGCCGGAGGCGACATAGGCTTCGGTTCGTTGTTCGGACGTCAGGATCATCGCTCGTTTCCCTGTTTGCCCCGCATCATAGGACTTCTGGGCGTCAGGACTTCACGTCCGCCCACCAGGCGGACGGTTGAATGCCGGTCAGCGCCGTCGCATCCGGCCGGTGGATGCGCGTCCAGCGAGCGACCAGATCTTCAGGCAGGTGGAATAGCGGTACGCAGTAGAGGCCGGAGATCAGGAGGCGATCGAGCGCGCGCACGGCGGTTTCGAACTCCGTCTGACCGGTGGCGGCGAGCAATGCATCAATCATGGCATCGACGGCCGGGCTCGACACGCCGGCGTAGTTGAAGGTGCCCTCGGTGACCGCCGCCTTCTGCGACCAGCGATTCATCTGTTCGTTGCCGGGCGACAGCGACGCCGTCCAGATCATCTCCAACATGTCGAAGTCGAAGCTTTTCTGGCGGTCGTAATACTGCGTCGAGTCGACAAGCCGCACCGACATGTCGATGCCGACGAGCTTGAGCGTCGCCTGATAGGCAAGGGCAAGGCGCTCCTCGTCGGGCACCTTGGCCATGAACTCGAAGGCGAAGGGCTTGCCGCTCGCATCGACCAGTTGACGGCCGTCGAGCTTCCAGCCGACCTGCCCGAGAAGGTCGAGAGCGGCACGCAGCGCCTTGCGGTCGCGGCCCGAACCGTCGCTCACCGGCGGCGCATAGGTGCCGGCCATGACGTCGGGCCTCACCTGATCCGCGAAGGGAGCAAGCAGCGCCTTTTCGGCATCGGAGGTGGGGATGCCGATTGCCGACAGGCTGGATCCCTCGAAATAGGAGCCGCTGCGGGCATAAGCGCCATAGTAGAGCGTGCGGTTGACCGCTTCGAAGTCGAACAGCAGGATCAGCGCTTCGCGGACGCGGACATCCTTGAAGAGGTCGCGGCGTGTATTGAAGACGAAGCCGGTCATGCCCTTGGGCGCGCCGTTTCGCACCTTTTCGAAGGCGCCGGACTTGAACGCCTCGAAATAGGCGGTGCTGTCCTTGAAATACTCGATGTGGATTTCGTCGAAATTGTCGAGACCGCGCTTGATGGGCAATTCCCTGGCCCAATAGGCCGGATTGCGCTTCAGCACCACCTGCCGTCCCTCGTCGACGCCGGCCACCTGATAGGGCCCAGAGCCCAGCATCGGCTTCATCGACGACTGATCGAAGGTGTCGGGATCGATCGCGTGCCGGGGCAGGATGGGCATGTAGCCGCCGATGAGGAACGGCAGCTCGCGGTCGGCACCGTCGGCAAAGGAGAAGCGCAAGCTGCGCTCGCCGACGCGGTCGACCGAAACCACCTTGTCGAATCGGCGCTTGTGGACTGGCCGTCCCTTGTTCTTCAGGAGGTCGACGGTGAACAGCACGTCATCAACCGTCACCGGCTGGCCGTCGGCGAAGGCGGCTTTGGCGTTGAGCGTGAACTCGACCCAGCTGCGGTCGGCCGGCATCTCGACCCCCTCGGCGAGGAGGCCATAGAGCGAGAACGCCTCATCGGCAGAACGGAAGAGAAGCGTATCCCAGACGTTGTTGCCATAGAGCGCGTCGGAAAGACCCCGCGGCGCGTTGCCCTTGACGATGAAGGGATTGAGGCTGTCGAACGAGCCGGGAAAGCCGAGCGCGAACGTGCCGCCCTTGGGAGCGGCGGGATCGGCATAGGGAAGATGGTCGAAATTGGCGGGAAGGGCGGGATCGCCGTGCATAGCAATGCCGTGGACCGGCGCGGCCCGAGCCGGCAACGACAGGAGTAGGCCGGCGCCAACAGTGCCAAGACAAAAAACGCGGCGGTTCATGACGCCAGACATCAACAAGGGGCTCCGTACGAAGCGAATCTTTCCGAGACGTTAACACGTCCGTTCCGCCCAGACCGATGATTTTTGGCGGCAAAGGCGCTTGGTCCACCGTCGAACTCTCCAACTTAACGACGTTTTTTGATCTATTGCTTCTGGGCCACCGTGTTGCCCAAATGGCGGGGGGTGGGGTGCGCCCCGCATGCCGCAGGGCGGAGAAAAGTCACTTTCGGCAGGCTTCCTCGGGGTCGGATTGCGCGAAGCGCTGTTGACAAGTCGATCGAAATCAGACGATCGGTAGCGCCACAAATGTGAGCCTCCGGATCGACGCATGCGAAGGATTGGGCGAATGGCAACAGTTTTTTCTTACAGAACTCTGGGTTGCGTTGCGGCGCTGCTCTTGTCGGCGACGGCCGCCCTGGCCCAGGACAAGCCGGCCGCTGCGGCACCCGCGGCTCCTGCCGCCGGTGCCGCCGCCACCGATGCCGGTGCCGACAACCCGTGGAACAAGCTCTGCGGCGAGGACGCCCGTACCAAGAAGCAGGTCTGCTTCACGGTTCGCGAACTCAGGACCGACAGCGGCCAGTTCCTCGCCTCGGCCGGCGTGCGCGAGGTTGATGGTGAGACGCGCAAGATTCTCCTGGTGCAGACGCCGGTTGCCATGCTGATTCAGCCGGGCATCCGCGTGCAGGTCGACCAGAATACCCAGGTGCCGGGCAAGTTCACCATCTGCATGCCCAACGCCTGCTTCGCGGAGATCCCGATCACCGAGGAATTCACCGCGTCGATGAAGAAGGGCAAGGACCTGATCATCACCACGCAGAACCAGCAGGCGAAGGCGCTGAACTTCCCGATTTCGCTTTCCGGCTTCACCACCTCTTACGAGGGGCCGGCGATCGATACGGCGGCGCTGCAGCGCCAGCGCGATCAGCTTGCCTCCGAGGTGCAGCGCAAGGCCAAGGAAGCCCAGCAGAAGCTGCTCGACGCGCAGAACGCCGCGTCCGGTACCGCTCCTGCTGCCAAGCCCTGAGCGAGGGCTTACGCCACTGACGATTCAAGCCCGGCGGGGGATTTCCCAGCCGGGCTTTTTGTTGGGCTGGCCTGCGATTCAGCCGATGTGGAGAGCTTGCCGGACCCCCGCCGCATAGGCCGGATCGGCCTTCTCGAAATGGCCGAGCTGGCGCTCGACGATTTCTAGCGGCACGCCGGCCATGGCGGCGGCGATATTCTGGAACAGCCGCTGCCTCTGTTCGTCGTTGAACAGGCGGAACAATGCGCCAGCCTGCGAATAGTCGTCGTTGCCGGCGCGGTGGTCGTAGCGGTCGGCGTCGCCCGATATTTTCAGCGGCGGCTCGCGGAATTCCGGTGCCTGACGCGGCCCGTTGAAGCTGTTGGGCTCGTAATAGGCGTCCGGGTTGGGCTTGTTGGGCATGAAGTTCATGGCGCCGTCCTTGTGATAGTGATGGACGGGGCATTTGGGCGCGTTGACGGGCAACGCCTCGTAATGGGTACCGAGCCGATAGCGATGGGCATCGGCGTAGGAGAAGATGCGGGCCTGCAACATCTTGTCGGGCGAGAAGCCGACGCCGGGCACGATGTTGGACGGCGAGAAGGCGGCCTGCTCGATTTCCGCGAAATAGTTGTCGGCGTTGCGGTTGAGCTCGAAGGTGCCGACTTCTATCAGCGGATAGTCGGTGTGCGGCCAGACCTTGGTGAGGTCGAAGGGATTGTAGGGCGTCTTCTCGGCGTCAAGTTCCGGCATGATCTGCACGAAGAACGTCCAGCGCGGATAGTTGCCGGCCTCGATGGCGCCGAACAGATCTTCCTGCGTCGATTCGCGGCTGCGGCCGACCACATCCGCTGCCTCGGCGTTGGTGTAGTGGCGATGACCCTGCAGGCTCTTGAAGTGGAACTTCACCCAGAAGCGCTCGCCAGCCTCGTTGAGGAAGGAATAGGTGTGCGAGCCGTAGCCGTTGATGTGGCGCACGTCAGTTGGCAAACCGCGATCCGAGAACAGGATGGTGACCTGATGCAGGCTCTCCGGCGACAGCGACCAGAAGTCCCACATGGCGGTGGGCGAGCGCAGGTTGGTGCGCGGGTGCCGCTTCTGGGTATGGATGAAATCGGGGAACTTCAGCGGATCGCGGACGAAGAACACCGGCGTGTTGTTGCCGACGACGTCCCAGTTGCCTTCCTCGGTGTAGAACTTCAGGGCAAAGCCGCGCACGTCGCGTTCGGCGTCGGCGGCGCCGAGCTCACCGGCCACGGTCGAGAAGCGCAGCAGCAGCGGCGTCTTCTTGCCGACCTCGGAGAACAGGCGGGCGCGGGTGTAGCGGGTGATGTCGTGCGTCACCGTCAGCTCGCCGAAGGCGCCCCAGCCCTTGGCGTGGACGACGCGCTCGGGAATGCGTTCGCGATTCTGGTGCGCCAGCTTCTCGACGAGTTGCCAGTCCTGCATCAGCACCGGTCCGCGCGGGCCGGCAGTGAGCGAATTCTGGTTGTCGGAGATGGGCGAACCGGCGGTGGTGGTCTGGATCGGTCTGTCGTTCATGGCGGGGCTTTCTCTGGCGGGGCGGAGGATGATCCGAACAGGGATCTTGCTGCTCTGGACATGACAGCATTTCTTGGAATCATTCCAATTGCATTGTCCGGTCGGGCTGATAGGATTTCCTTATGAGGATCACACTGCGCCAACTGCGCTATCTGGATGCGCTTGCCGCCGAAGGGCATTTCGGCCGGGCCGCGGAGCGCGCCGCCGTCAGCCAGCCGGCGTTGTCGGCCCAGATCCGCGAGTTGGAAGAGGCGCTCGACTGTCAGTTGGTCGAGCGCGCCACATCCGGCGCCCGGTTGACGCCGGCCGGCCGGGAAGTCGTCGAACGGGGGCGGCGCATCCTTGCCGGGGTGGTGGATCTCGAAACCTACGCCCGCACTGCCGCCGATCCGGCGGCCGGGTCGCTACGGCTCGGCGTCATTCCATCGATCGGGCCCTATCTGTTGCCGAAGCTGCTGCTGGCTCTCGCCGACACCTTTCCGGCGCTGAAGGTCGGGGTGCGCGAGACCGTCACGGCCACCCTGGTGGGCGAGTTGCAGGATGGCGCGCTCGATCTGGTCATCGCCAGCCTGCCGCTCGGCGATCCGTCTTTCGTGGAAGTGCCGGTGTTTACCGACGCCTTCCTGCTGGCGATGCCGGCCGTGGGACCACTGTCGCTTGGTGCCTTCGAAAGGGCTGCCGACATTCCCACCGAAACGCTGCTGCTGCTCGAAGACGGCCATTGCCTGCGCGACCAGACGCTGGCTTCATGCGGGGCTCTGGATGCCCGGCGACTGACGCGGGCCGGCGTCACCTCGCTCGCCACCATCCTGCAACTGGTGGCGGCGGGGCAGGGGATCACGCTCCTGCCGGAACTCTTTCTCGCGGCGACGCCGCTTGATGCCGGTCGCGTGCGCCTTCGCCGGTTTTCCGATCCCGAGCCGCACCGCACCATCGGTCTTGCCTGGCGTCGCAGCAGTCCGCTTTCCAAGCTCTGCGAGCGCATCGCCGGCCTGACGGCTGAGCTGAAGCCGGCGGCCGACAGCGTTCCGGCGTGAAAGGCCCGCTCTGTCGTTGTCCGCTCGGCTTTCCCGCCTTGCCCCGTTTCCCTCCCACCGCTATAAGCCGGCCTGACCAGAGGATCCGGCTTGCGGCCGGGCCCGGCCTTGCCAACCATAGAGGGGCAGATTTTCCATGGCGATCGAACGTACCTTCTCGATGATCAAGCCCGACGCGACCCGTCGCAACCTCACCGGAGCCATCACCGCCAAGCTCGAGGCGGCTGGCCTGCGCGTCATCGCCGCCAAGCGCGTGTGGATGAGCCGCAAGCAGGCAGAGGGCTTCTACGCCGTCCACAAGGGCAAGCCCTTCTATGACGAGCTCGTCGACTTCATGTCGTCGGCGCCGACCGTCGTGCAGGTGCTCGAGGGCGAGAACGCCATCGCCAAGAATCGCGAAGTGATGGGCGCCACCAACCCCGAGAAGGCCGCTGCCGGCACCATCCGCAAGGAATTCGCGCTGTCGATGGGCGAGAACTCGGTGCATGGCTCCGACGCGCCGGAGACGGCCGCCCAGGAAATCGCATACTGGTTCTCCGAGACCGAAATCGTCGGCTGACGTTTTCGCAAATTCAGATGAAAAAAGGGCGCTCCTAACCGGGCGCCCTTTTTTGCTGCGGATCATGGTTCAGAAAACGTTGCGGTCATAAACCAAATTTTCTCTATTCTATGGCTAGCTTCAACTCCGGAAGAGGAGATGTGACGCTCTAGTAAGTTGTTGGCGTAGGGTTTTTCGCTTCATGGTCGATCCGCTGGATCCTGGTAGTTATGTGCGTCTCGACGCTTTGCGCGTTGGCGTCGTCGATGACAGTGCTTATTTCCGCAAACTTGCGGAAACGATGCTGACCGCCTTTGGTGTGCGTGTCATCCTGCAGGCTGCGACCGAGGCGGAAGCCCTCACCATGGTCATGACGCAGTCGCCGGACGTGCTTCTTCTCGACTGGAATCTTGGAACGGCCGGCAATGGCGCCGCGTTGCTCGATCTTTTGCGGCGCCATCCCGACGAACGGGTGTCGACCCTCGCCGTGGTCATGGTGACCGCCTATGCCGACAAGCGCCGCATGCTGACGGCGGTGGAGTTCGGCGCCAACGACGTTCTGGTCAAGCCGCTGTCGGCCCGCCGTCTCTATGAACGGCTCGCCGAACTATCGTCGGTGCGGCAGCTCTATGCGCGTCGAGGCAATCGGCTGATACCGGCTGTGCCTCCGGCCAAGGTCATTCACGATGGCCCAAGCGAAATCATTCGCGTGCGTTCACATTTTCTGAGCAAGCCGACTCGTTGATCCCGGTTGCCGCGACGTCGGCTTTCCGTCTAAATTGCCGGCATCATGACAAATTCTTCCCGCACCCTGAAGCTCGCGCTCGCCCAGGCCAATCCCACCATGGGCGACATTTTCGGCAACCTCGACAAGGCACGCCAGGCGCGCGCCGAGGCGGCACGGCTGGGCGCCGATCTCCTGGTGCTGCCGGAGCTCTACATCGTGGGCTACACGCCGGAGGACCTGGTGCTGAAGCCGGCCGTGCAGCGCGATTGCCGCCGGGCAGTCGAGCAGTTGGCCGCCGAGACGGCCGACGGTGGGCCGGCCGTGCTGATCGGCACGCCCTGGCTGGACGAAGCGGGCGCATTGCATAACGCCATCGCTCTTCTCGACGGCGGCGATGTCGCTGCCCTGCGCTTCAAGGCCGACCTGCCGAACTATTCGGTGTTCGACGAAAAGCGTGTGTTCGTGCCGGGTCCGATGCCGGTGCCGGTGCTCTTCCGGGGGATTCATCTCGGTCTGCCGGTCTGCGAGGACATCTGGACGCCGGATGTCGTCGAGCATTTGTCGGAAACCGGTGCCGAGCTGCTGATCGTCATCAATGGATCGCCCTATCGCTGGACGGTGATACACGAGCGTCTCGACATTGCCACCGCGCGCGTCGTCGAGAGCGGCCTGCCCATGGTTTATGTCAATACCGTCGGCGGTCAGGACGATCTGGTGTTCGACGGTGCCAGCTTTGGTCTTAACCCGGATCGCAAGTTGGCCTATCGCCTGCCGGCCTTCCAGGAGGCGCTGGCGCTGGTCACGTTTGCCGAAGGCGAGGATGGCTGGCGGATCGTCCCCGACGAGGTCGCGCCTTATCCGGAGGTGCACGCCGCCAACTGGCTCGCCTGCGTCATCGGTCTCCGCGACTATGTCGAAAAGAACCGTTTCCCCGGCGTCGTACTCGGCCTGTCGGGCGGCATCGATTCGGCGGTGGTGGCGGCGATGGCTGTTGACGCTTTCGGTGCCGACAAGGTGCGCTGCCTGATGCTGCCCTATCGCTACACGTCGGCCGACAGTCTGGAAGACGCGGCGAAATGCGCCGCCTTGCTCGGCGTTCATTACGACGTGGTCGCCATTGCCGATCCGGTCGAGGGCTTCCTCAAGGCGCTCGGGCCGTTGTTCGAGGGCACGAAGGCGGACACCACCGAGGAAAACCTGCAGTCGCGTGCCCGCGGCACCATTCTGATGGCGGTGTCCAACAAGTTTGGCTCGATGGTGCTGACCACCGGCAACAAGAGCGAGATGTCGGTCGGCTACTGCACGCTCTACGGCGACATGAACGGCGGCTTCAACCCGATCAAGGACCTCTACAAGATGCAGGTCTATGCGCTGGCCGAGTGGCGCAACGCCCATCGGCCGGAGGGGCTGAAGGGACCGGCCGGCGAGGTGATCCCGACGCGCATCATCACCAAGGCGCCGACCGCCGAGTTGCGCGAGAACCAGACCGACCAGGATAGCCTGCCGCCCTATCCGGTGCTCGATGGCATCCTGAATGGTCTCGTCGAAGAGGAGAAGACGGTGGCCGAGCTGATCGCCGCCGGCTTCGAGGAAGCGACGGTGCGCCGCGTCGAGCATCTGCTCTATATCGCCGAGTACAAGCGACGGCAGGCGGCGCCCGGCGTCAAGATCACCACCAAGAACTTCGGCCGCGACCGTCGCTACCCGATCACCAACCGCTTCCGCGACCGAGGGTAGGGGAGAGGCCCCGCTTATTTATAGGGCGGGATGGGAATTGCCCGGTAGGCGGCGCGCAGCGCCGCGCTCCAGCGTTCGCGCAGGTCGTGGAAATAGGGTTCGCCCGCCTCGATGCGGTGCAGGATGTCGTGGGCGATGGCGTCGCGCTTGACGGTCACCAAGTCGATCGGCATGCCCACGCCGAGGTTGGAACGCATGGTCGAGTCCATTGAGATCAGGCCGAGCTTGGTCGCCTCGATGAGATCGGTGGCGAAGGTGATGGCGCGGTCGAGAACCGGCTTGCCATATTTGTGCTCGCCGATCTGCAGGAAGGGCGTGTCCTCGGTCGCCTCGATGAAGTTGCCCTGGCGATAGACCATGAACAGGCGCAAGCGCCCCTTGGCCACCTGACCGCCGACCAGCATGGTCACCTCGAAGCCGGCGTTGGACTGCTCCAGCGCCTCGCCGTCGATGCGGTAGACCTCACGCACGGCCCGGCCGACCAACTGAGCCGTCTTGAACATCGACGGCGTCGTCCAGATGGTTTCGGTCTGGCCGGTTTCCTTGTTCTCGATACCTTCGCTCAGGAAGGACAGCACCGCCTGGGTGATGGCGAGGTTGCCCGCGGTGGCAACGGCGATCATGCGGTCGGCTGGCTTTTCGAAGATGTGCAACTTCTTGTACTGGGAGACGTTGTCGAGACCGGCGTTGGTGCGCGTGTCCGCAATCATCGTCAGGCCTTCCTTGACGAGGATGCCAACGCAATAGGTCATCTTTTTCTCCCGAGCGCCCAGAATTCCGTTCTGTTTAGAGCATCGGTTTGCGATTCCAAAGCGTCATTTGAATAAGGACGCCGGTCAGTCGGACAACACGGCGGGGGGCAAAAGAAAAGGCCGGATATCCTTCGATATCCGGCCGGAAGTTTGCGATCGCCCGCACGGACAACGCGGGAGTCGATCGTTTTGGCGGGGAACCGCCGAAGCACCACTGTCGCGAATAGGAGTGACTGATCCAGGACGACGAAGACTGCGGATGCCGCGCGACCAGCGACCGCCAATCCCTTGAACAACCAAGCAAAGCCCGGAGACGATGCGATACCATCTATCTGGAAGCGCTTCGGCGGCAGCAATGCGCGTCCGCGTTCCTTTGTTGCAAATGATTATCATTTGTAGCCCGTCGTTTGGCGGCCGGACAATTCGGGAAAATGCGAAGGTTCATAGAAAGGCTTGAGAATCGTCGTCCGAAATAAGGCGGGCGCGGCACCCTTGGGATGCCGCGCCCGCCTCAGCCGCATTCAGCCGATGTCTCAGCCGTAGTAAGCGGCGGTATAGAGCGCCCTCACGTCGGTCACCGAGGGCGTGCCGGGGTTGGTCAGCGTGCAGGGATCGGCAAAGGCATTCTCGCTCATGCGGTTCAGCACTTTCTTGAACTTGCCTTCGTCGAAGTCGACCTCGTCGCACTGCTTGAAGGTCGAGGGTATGGCCAGCTTCTTGTTGAGCTTGCGGATCGCTTCGGCCAGATCATCGATGCCGAGCACCCGCTCCACATAGGCGTACTTGTCTGAGAACTGCCGGTTGAAGTCGATGATGTAGGGCAGCATGATCGCGTTGGCGAGGCCGTGGGTGACGCCGAACTCGCCGCCGATCTTGTGGGCCATCGAATGCACCAGCCCGAGCGAGGCGTTGGTGAAGGCCATGCCGGCCAGTGCCGAAGCGTTGTGCATGTTGAAGCGGGCCGTCTTGTCGGTCGGCGTCGTGTAGGCCTTCTCGAGGTTCTCCAGCACCAGCTTGATCGCTTCCACCGCATAGGGGTCGGTAAACGAGGTGGCGGCGATTGAGGCGACGGCCTCGACGGCGTGGCACATGACGTCCATGCCGGTGTTGGCGGTGACGTTGGGCGGCATCACCATCGGCAGGGCAGGGTCGAGAATGGCGATGTCGGGCACCATGTCGGCGGCGACGATCGGATACTTGATGTGGTTCTTGGTGTCGGTGATCACCGAGAAGGCGGTGATCTCCGAAGCCGTGCCGGAGGTCGAGGGAATGGCGACGAAGCGGGCCTTGTTGCGGAGCGGCGGCATGGCGCCGACCGGGATGATGTCCTCAAAGGTGAGGTTCGGGTGCTCATAGAAGCACCACATCACCTTGGCGGCATCGAGCGCCGAGCCGCCGCCGATGGCGACGATCCAGTCGGGTTCGAACTCTTGCATGGCCTTGGCGCCGCGCCAGACGGTTTCCACTGATGGATTGGGCTCGACGCCGTCGATGACGATGGAGTCGATGCCGCCCTTCTTCAGGATGGCGATCGCCTGATCGAGGAAGCCGAAGCGCTTCATGGAGCTGCCGCCGGTGACCAGTGCCGCCTTCTTGCCCTTGAGATCGGCCAGCTTGGCGAGCGAGCCCTCGCCATAGATGATGGTGCGGGGGATGGAGAAGTTCATCACGGTCATGTCTGTCTCCTGGTCGGAACGAGGGGAGGGCTCGTCCGGACATGGCAGTCCGGTCCATCTCCTTGCGGGGAGGCGGCGGCAGGCGGGCTCTCGATGGTGAATTCTGGCGTAGTGTCAGGTGATTGACCGGCGCCGGAGGAGTGATTTCCTGATGTCTAGATCAGACTTTCGGCGGGGAAACACAAGCCAACTAAAAACGTTTAAGTCCTTGGCGTCGCGATATAAACGGTTTATTTGCCAATCGTTGTCATCTTATCGGGCGGGGGACAAAAGAACGTCGGCAGGGAGTGCAAGGCGAGGGCATGGGACGGGCCATCGGCTTGCAGGAAGGGGCTCCAGAGCTGGCACATCGGAGGCCTGGAACACAACGGCATTCCACGAACCAAAAGACCGAGCCAGCAAGTGCCAACCCGGTCGCATTTGGTGATGAAAATTGATTTACATATGAAGTTACTTTTGCGCGAACATTCGCGGTTGGAAACCGTATTTGCGCGTAAGGTTTACGATTCAAATAAATCAACCATATCGTTCAAGTTTTTGAACCACAACGCAACGCTGCTGCCTGTCTCCGAAGTCGTCATGGCGGCGGGATCGTGGTCTTGCGCATCGGGCGTCCGGCATGGCGCTGCTGACGCCAAGATATTGCCGCGACCTGGGAGGCAGGACAGCCGGGTTCGAGGCGTCGTGGTTGCTCACTGGTAGATCCATCTGTTGGCGAAGCGTTCGATCAAAAGCGCATGCGATGCCGGTTGACACGCTGACGCGATTCTACTATTTGAACGAATAAGTCAAATGTTCAAATTTTGGATGAAGCTGATGGCTCGACCGTTATCTGGATCCGCATCGAAAGCCGCGATCAGGCGCGATGAGTTTTTGAAAGAGGCACGCCGGCTATTCCTCCATCTGGGATTTGCCAAAACGACAATGGAGGACATCGGTCGGGCCTGCGGGGTCGGAAAAGGCGCGGCCTATTACTATTTTCCCGACGGCAAAAAGCAGGTCGTCGAGGAAGTTGTCCGTGAAGAAAACAAAGCGTTTCTCGCCCGTATTGAGGTTGCGATCTCGGAGGAAAGCGACCCTGTCGCGCAGCTTCATAAACTGATTGAAGCTCGAGCCAGTCAGATCGCCGATTATCTGCAATACACGAACACACTAGCCGAAATTGGCGAAATTCTCGCTCGCGCGAACGAACTGCACCACGAACTGTATCTGCAAGAAGCCCAGCAGATCAGGAGCATATTGGCGAAGGGCGTCGAGTCCGGCGATTTCAAGGAAATGAACCTTGATCTGATGCCGATAATATTGCTCGGCGCTTTACGTTCAGTGGAAGTACAGGTCATGAAAATGCCGGAGTTGAAGGCAGTAATATTTCAACTTTTCGATTTAGTCATGAACGGAATACGAGCTGCGCATTAGACCCTGCTTTAGCGGCAACAACTTATTCACCACATCAAGAATCCCCAAGCAACCCGAATTCTCCTAAACCAAGAAAGGAGCCTCCCCGTGTCTATATCCTCCTTCAACGCCAAGCATGCGCCCCTTGCGCCGCAAGCGCCTGGCCTTCTACCGCTAACATCGAAATCCCTGGGCGCGCTGTGGGCCATTGCAGCTCTTGCACTGGCAATCGCAGCCTTTGCCGGCGCAGGCATCAGCGCGCGTTTTGAAAATCCAGCATTTGTAGTGCTTGCGCTCACTTGCGTGGCATTTGTGTTTTTGCACGGCATGATGCGTTACAGTTTGAAAGTAATGCTCGTCTTTCTCGTCATTACGTCATTCTGGGCCCTCTTTTGGGAAAACTTGAGTGTTTTTACAGGGTTTCCCTTCGGCTGGTATCATTATGACGACTCGTTCGGCCCCAAGTTACTACAGGCGCCTTATTTCCTGACCGTCGCCTATTTTCAGTATGTCTACTTGGCGTGGACGATGGCTCATATCGTACTCGGACGCTACACCAACAAGATCGAAGGAGCTTGGACCTTTGTCCTGCCGCTCGTCGCTACATTCATTATTGTGATGTTCGACAACGTTTTCGATCCTTACAACTCGACTATGGTTGGTCATTACGTTTGGCACTCCGGCGGCGCGTATTTCGGCGTTCCTTTCTCCAACTATCTTGGCTGGTATCTCTGCACGTGGACGATGTTTCAGTCTTTCGCGCTTTACAAGCACTGGACGCAAACTCGGTCCGAACCAGAGCCGACTGTGCTGTTTGAGCCGTCATATTGGCTAGCCAACGTGGCGACTTATCTTAGCTGGCTCGTCTTGTTCTTGGTCAAGGGCTTCACTGTCGATCCGACGATTACACTGCACACGATGGACGGCCTGACCTGGAACGAGGCCGCCCTTCTTCAGACGGCCGGCATCATAGGCATCGCGACCATGGGCTTCATCGCCCTGCTGAGTCTGCTTAAAATCCTAGCGCTCCGCGAAGTGCCCCAAAATCACCGCCGCTGACAGCTGTGCGCACAATGGGCCCGGAAGCCATAAGGCTCCGGGCTCGCCCCGCACAAAACCACCATCGCACCGGCATGATCGATTGGCGCCAGCCGCAGCGGAGACCGCTTGAGCGAAAGCCGTATGGTCAGAGATGCGCCAGAACGGAGCGACGCCCATTCTGGCGCCGCTCCGCTCGTTGAGGGAAGTGAAACGGCAACTGACGGAACTTTCGGGCAGACGCATTTGCAGCCTTTTCGATCAGTCGCCCAACCTTAGGCCGGTTTTCTCTCGCTTTGCGCAAGACCGCCCGGAGCGCTGCTCGACAGATTCGACCAGAGTTCCGGCCATCGCTTGTCGCCGATCTGGGAGCATTCCTGAAGACGCGTTGCCGCATGGCTTGGTGCGGACGGCGGGGATCGAACCCGCATGACCGAAGCCGAGGGATTTTAAGTCCCTTGCGTCTACCAGTTTCGCCACGTCCGCGTTGCAGGGGCGATATTGCTGGCGGCAACGAAAGGGTCAAGCCCTGATTGCCACGGACCGGTGGCGACGGCGCTCCGTCTCCGAATGATCGGAGCGCCGTTCTCTGGGGGATGGCTCAGCCGCACATCGCCGGTGCGCGCGTGCCCTTATCGTCGACGACGGACAGGCGAACGCTGGCTGTTCCGGAACCGACCATGCCAATCTCATTGGCTGCACCGCGTGCCAGGTCGATGACACGGCCCTTGGCAAATGGCCCCCGATCATTGATGCGCACCACCACGGTGCGGCCGTTTCTGAGGTTCTGGACCTCGACGAGGG
The DNA here is from genome assembly GCA_018262505.1 of Pseudomonadota bacterium. Taxonomy (GTDB): domain Bacteria; phylum Pseudomonadota; class Alphaproteobacteria; order Rhizobiales; family Pleomorphomonadaceae; genus Pleomorphomonas. The sequence continues at coordinate 137 of JAGSYV010000102.1, read as the reverse complement.
TTCCGAACGGTAAGGTGCGGTGGGCGGCGGTATGGGCCCCTGGCCTCATGGGTTCGCCGCTCGCAGTGCGTCCACGCTCGGCGTACCAAGACGCCTTGCCGCATTGTGCCTGAGCCGGCGCCGCCTGGTGAAAAAAC
>JAGSYV010000209.1 GCA_018262505.1 Pseudomonadota bacterium | reverse complement strand
GTCAACACGGGCCGCATGATGTGGCGCATCACCACCTGATAGTTGGGAATGCCCTTGGAGCGGGCGGTGCGCACATAGTCCTCGCTCAGCACCTCGAGCACGCCGGCACGCGCCTGTCGGATGATCAACGCCATGGGATTGAGACCGATCACCAGAAGCGGCACGATCACCTTGGTGCTAAACAGGCCGCCCCAGCCATAGGGAACGTCGAAATCGAGGACCAGAACGAGGAAGACGGTGATCAGCGGTCCAGCGACAAATACCGGGATGCCCCAAATGATCAGCGCAAAACCGACGATGAGGTTGTCGAGCCACTTGTTCTGGTTGAGGGCGGCGATCACGCCCAGAAGGATACCCAGCAGCGACACGAGGACGATCGCCGAGAGACCGATCTTGAGCGTCACCGGCACCGCCGCGGAGATCATCGCGTTGACCGACCGGCCCGACACCAGCGAGTTGCCAAAATTTCCCTGGGCGACATTCAGGACATAGTCCCAGAACTGCATGAGGAAGGGGCGGTTGAGTCCGGCCGCCTCGCGGATTGCATCGACACGCGCCGGATCGTAGGCGACGTCACCCGGCGCCTGCAGGAAGATGAGCTTGATGGGATCGCCTGCACCAAAGAACACCAGGGCGTAGACGAGCAGGAGAAGGATGAAGACAGATGGTATCCACCTGACAAGTCTACTGATTATGTAGCGCCCCATGGCGTATTCCTCCGGCAAATTCTGAAGCGTTCGTTGGTAGACCTAAAAGCCTCGCTGCCGGGCGAACGCTCCAGCATCTTTTCTTGAGCAGCCGCTTTCGGGTCGGTTCAACCTAAGGGGCGGACGCTTTAGGCATAGGGGAGCGGGCGAAGAAATCGCCTCTTTGCCCACCCCCTTTTGGTATTGGTCCTTACGGGCGCTTTTGTTCGTCGATCGTGACGTTCCAGGGCTCGATGACCTGCCAGTCATCGTTCTTGTCGAAGTTCTGCACCCAGGGCATCGCCCACTTCGACATCACATCATAGTAGTACGGGATATACATCCAATCATCGCGGAACAGGCGCTGTGCCTTCTGGGCGTTGCCGATACGGTCCGGATCGTCGACGCCCTTGACGGATGCCTCGTCGAGAAGCTTGTCGACCTCAGGATTCTTGTATCCGCCCATCTTGTTGAGGGCGTTGCCGGAACCGGAGTGGATGGATCCCACCAGGTAGGAGACGGCATCCGGCACGCGCGTGCCGACGTCGTCGCGGAACACCTGAACGCTCTTCTGGTCCGGACCGGCATAGGTCTCGATGGCCGGCTTCATTTCCGTGCCCTGGATGCCAAGAACCTTGCGCCACTGCTCGGCAATATACTGCGCAGCAGCCTCATGGGTCGGCGTGGAGATACCGACGAACATGATCTTCGGCAGGCGGTCGGAGCCCTTGTACTTGGAGGCCGCGAGCGCCGCCTTGGCCGCTTCCGGATCGTAGGTGTATTTCGGGTAGTTCGGATCGACGCCGGGTACCTTGTTGAGGATCTGATCGGCAACCGTGAACGGCCCATCGGGGAAGGCGGCCAGCGCCAGTTCCTGCGGGTTGACCGACATGGTCAGTGCCTTGCGGACGTTGATATCGTCCATCGGCGGCTTGGAAGCGTCGAACCAGAACTGCTGGCCCTTGGCAAGCGCCGGGCCACCGAGGAAGTCGGCGCCGAGATCCTGGATGACGGTGGGCGTGATCAGCTCGGTGGCGGCATCCATGTCGCCGCGCTGCAGCATCAGCGTCGCGGTGATCGGGTCGGACACGGTAGTGATGACCACCTTTTCGAGCTTGGGCTTAGGACCGAAGAAGTGCGGATTGGGAACCAGGGTGACGATGCCCTGATCGAGATCCATGCTCTCGGGCATGAACGGACCGGAGACGACGACGCCATTCTCCGGCCGCCACCAGTCGGCTTTCTGGTTGCCATTTTCGTCGACGGCCTGCGAAATCTTCACCGGTGGAATAAGAGCTGTTGCGATCTTCTGATCGAAGATCGGGTCTGGCCCGGCCAGCGTCACGGTGACCGTCTTGTCGTCCTTGACGACAAGGCCTGCCATATCCTTGGCCTTGCCGACCACCACATCGTTGAAGCCTTCGACGTCGCCGAGGAACAGGTTGACGCGGGCATGCTTGGTGGCGGGACGGGCGCAGAGGTTCCAGGTGCCAACCACATCCTGCGCGGTGATGTTGGAACCGTCGGAGAAGACGGCCTTCGGGCTGACCGTCAACGTCCAGGTCTTGAAGTTCGCGTCATGGGTGGCGCTCTCCAGGACGTAAGGCGTCAGCTTGCCATCCTTGTCGAAGTACATCGGGGCAGCCCACGACAGCGACTGCCAGCGGGCGACATGTCCGCCACCCTGTAGCGGCGACCAGCTCTGCTCGAGGACAGGATGGGCGATGTTCAGTATCTGGTCGGCCCAAGCGGGAACAGCGGTCGACAGTGCCGTCGCCGCAAGTCCGATCATGAGATATTTCCGGAATCCCTGTTTCATGGATGTCTCCTCTCCATAGTCACCATCCGCTCCTCGGCGCTCCTCCGCGCCTTGGACATGATAATCGCAAACGACGTGCCAAGTGCCATATCACATTGAATCTTATCATCTTCCCAGCCGAACAAGGTCCAAAGGCCTGGACCTTCGCTGAAAGACGCCGATGCGACTGGTGCAATATGCAACAGCAACCTCTTGTCTTTTCCTTTCGCCGCTTTCATGCTCCCGATCGGGAGGGAAACATGGCCATCGCATTCATCGCGCCACACGAGCGCATCAGCATCGCCGCCCAGAGCATTGTCGACGCATCTGGCTATCCGGCAAAAGTCTATCTCGGCGACCTGCAACAGGGCGTGAGGGCGGCGCGACAGGCCATTGCCGAAGGCGCCAAGATCATCATCAGCCGCGGCGGCACCGCGCGCCTCATCCGGCAAGAGCTCGGCGTCGAGGTCATCGAAGTCGAGGCCTCCGTGCAGCGGACCCTCGCCTACGTCTACAAGGAAACCTCCGAATCGACGAAGATCGCCGTTGCCGGTTTCGAGCCACTCATCAACCTCGTAGCACCGGTGTGCGACGTACTCGGCCGCACCTACCGTTCCTTCGAGTTGAAGGAAAAATCGTCCTTTCAGGCGCAGATGGACCGGATCGGCAAGTGGGGCCCGGACGTCGTCATTGGCGACGCCATCGCCTACCATTGGGCTCAAGCGAGAGGTCTCGATGCCTACCTGATCGAATCCAGCCTGGAAACGCTGCTGGACGCCTTCGAGCGCGCCATGCTGGTCTACAACAATCTCTGCCGCTACATCCTCGCCGAAGAGAAGCTGGCCACCGTCCTCAACTGTTCGCGGGAGGGTGCCATGCTGGTCAGCCGGGAAGGCGTCATCGAGGAGATCAACCGCCAAGGCTGCGATATTCTGTCCCAGTCACGCGAGGAACTGATCGGCGCGCTGCTCTCCGACTATTTCGACAACGCCGAACTCAACAGGGCCTTCCGCAAGAACCAGACGGCCCGCAACATGCTCGTCAACTACCGCGACGAGAAGCTGGCGCTCGACCACATCACCGTCTCGGCCGACAACACCACTGGCGGTGCGTCGGTCATTCTGTTCCAGCCCGTCCAGAAGATTCAGGACACCGGCAACGTCATTCGCCGAAAGCTGGCCGACAGCGGCTTCTACGCCAAGTACACCTTCAACGACATCGTCTTTGCCAGCGAGAAGATGCGCCAGCTGGTCGCCGTGGCCAAGCAGTACAGCCAGACCGACAGCAACATCATGATCGTCGGCGAGACCGGCACCGGCAAGGAACTGTTTGCCCAGTCCATCCACAATGCGGGGCCTCTGGCCAAAGGCCCCTTCGTGGCGGTGAACTGCGCGGCGCTGCCCGGCGAACTGCTTGAAAGCGAACTGTTCGGCTATGCGCCTGGCGCCTTCACCGGCGCTTCCCGCTCGGGCAAGATCGGCCTGTTCGAACTCGCCCACGAGGGAACGCTCTTTCTTGACGAACTGACGGAGATGGATTTCTTCCTGCAATCCAAGCTGCTCAGAGCGCTGCAGACCCAGGAGATCATGCGCGTCGGCGGCAACAAGATCATCCCGATCAAGGTGCGCATCATTGCCACGACCAACAGGAAACCGCTGGAAGAGATTCAGCAGGGACGGCTGCGCGCCGACCTGTTCTATCGCCTCAATACGCTGGATCTGAAGATCCCGCCGCTACGGGATCGGGAGAACGACCCCGAACAGCTGTTCGCGTTGTTTCTTACCAGGAAATGCGAGCGACGCGGCATTCCCGTGCCGACTGTGCCCGACAAAATACTTGCCCTGCTCCGCCAATACGCCTGGCCGGGGAATGTCAGAGAGCTCGAGAATCTCGCCGAGAAATACGCGACGCTGCATACGCTCTCACCGTTCGACATGCCGCTAATGACCGAGTTCGCCAGCATCGGCATGGAGGACACCAAAGACACGGACGACGACGAGGCGACGCTTGAGGACTTCATCGTCGCCAAGGTCAACAAGGTGTTCCGGACAGAAAATGGCAATGTCAGCCGCACCGCCCAACGGCTCGGCGTCGACCGCAACACCGTCAAGCGCTGGCTGGAAAAAGCGGCGGACAAGACGCCAGCTTAAGTCACGGCCAGAGCATTGGCCGACGGCGGAGGGTTGAGCAGCATCGCCTGAGAGTTGGCACCGCTCAGGCGACAGCCTCGGCGAAGGTCTTCGAGACCAGCGCCACCTTGTCATTGACCTCATCGGTGACCATCGCGGGACCGCGGCTCTTGCCGACGTCCGGCATGGCGAGATAAAGGGCGCGCTTGACCATGGTGGGCGGGAAGCCATGGGCGTAGAGCGCCTTGCGCAGCTCGCCGTAATGGGCCTGGGCGCTGTCCGCGCCAGCGGTATCACCGGCGACGTGAGCCTTCCAGATGGCGTTCAGCGTCAGCGGGGCAATGTTGCCAAGGCCGGAGATGCAGCCGGCCGCGCCGTTCCTGAGACCGTGCAGGATGAGATGATCCGGCCCGACCAAGACATCGAAATCCTTGCGCGACCGGGCGATGGCAAGGAAGCCGTCGAGACTCTCCTCGGAACCGGCACTGTCCTTGATGCCGACAATGTTGGGGTGGTCGGCGAGGCGCGCAGCGGTCTCCGGCTCGATCTTGTTTCCGGTGCGGGCCGGTATGTTGTAGAGGTAGACGGGGACTGAAAGCGCGTCGGCGACGCGCGTATAGTGGCCGACGAGTTCATCCTGCGAGCAGGCGATGAACGACGGCGCCACCACCGAAACAGCCGCGACACCCAGCTTTTCTACCGCCTTGCCGAGCAGGATGGTCTGGTGGGTCGAAATCTCGCCGACATGAGCAAGCACCGGCACACGGCCTGCGGCGACCGCAACACACGTTTTGGCAACCAGCACCTTTTCCTCGAAGGACAGCGTGTAGAACTCGCCGTTGGTGCCGGCACAGAAGACGCCGTTGCCAGCCGCCGCCTGACGCTCAACCTGCCGGGTAAGTGCAATGACGTTGACCTCCTCCTGGCTGTCGAACGGGGTGACAATGGCGACGAAGGGGCCCTTGGTATTGCTCATGAGGCTTTCCACTTCCATTGGACGTGTCAGAAGGCGGCGCGATAGATCGAGAGAATGTCCGCTTTGCTGAGGTCGCGCGGGTTGTTGTCGAGGAGGCGGCGAATGGCATGCGCCTCATCGGCCATGGCCGGCAGATCGGCAGCCAGCACACCGAAGGTCGACAGTCGCATCTGACAGCCGAGTTTCACGCACCAATCGTGGGCGGCGGCGAAGACCTTCGAGGGCTCGCTGGAAGCCGGCAGCCCCAGGGCCTCGAGGATCGCCGCTGTTCGCTCCGGGGTCGCCGGCGCGTTGAAGGCCAGTACGTGCGGGAAGATCAGAGCATTGGCGGCGCCATGCGCCACGTGGTAGCGGGCGCCGAGCGGATAGGAAACGGCGTGGCCGCCGGCGGTGTTGACCGGCCCGAGGCAGTAGCCGCCGTAGAGCGAGGAGAGTGCCATGCCGGCGCGCGCTTCCGGATCGTGGCCGTTGTCGGCCGCTTTTGCCAGCCAACGACCGGCGAGCCGGATGCCTTCGAGGGCGTAGAGATCGATGAACGGATGCGCCTTCTTGTTGGTGAAAGCCTCGACGCAATGGGCAAGCGCGTCGACACCCGTCGCCACGGTAATTGCCCTGGGCATGCCGAGGGCAAGATCGGAGTCGACGACAGCAAGATCGGCCAACATGTGAAGGCTTTGCACCGCGCACTTGGCCGCCGCGGCGACATCGGTGACCAGTGCTCGCGTGCCAACCTCGCTACCTGTACCGGCTGTGGTGGGTACCTGGACGATCGGAACCTTCTTGCTTATCGTCGGTGGTCGGTTCACCGGCCAGTTCCCCCCAGACGATCGGTTCGCCCGGCAGCGCCAGGCAGCCAATCCTGCCGGCGTTGAAGGTGTCAGTGACAACCATCGGACGGCGAATACCTCGCTGCCCGAGCCAGCGGCCAACCTCGCCTGCCGTTCCACGGCCAAAGATCAGACGGGAAGGCTGGACGAAATCAATGGGTGTTCCCAGGGCGTTCAGCGGGGCAATCATGATTTGACGGCTCCTTGCAGCCCGGTGATGCGCGTCGCCGCCAACCGGACGGCATAGTCGATCGCCTCGAGCAAGCTCAGCTCGTTGGCGATGCCCTTGCCGGCGATGTCGAAAGCCGTGCCATGATCGACCGAGGTGCGGATGATCGGCAGGCCCAGCGTGATGTTGACACCGGACAGCGAGTTCCAGGTGCCCGTCTTGGGGTCGACATTGAAGCCGAGCAGTTTGACAGGGATATGCCCCTGATCGTGATACATGGCGACCACCGCGTCATACTGGCCGGCGTGCAGCTTGACGAACACGGTATCGCCCGGAACCGGTCCGACGACATCGAGCCCATCGGCGACACACTTGGCAATCACCGGCTCGCTGACATCGATATCCTGCCGGCCGAACAGGCCGCCCTCACCGGCGTGCGGGTTGAGAGCGGCGACGGCGATGCGGCGACGCGGCAGGCCAAGGCCATCAAGCGTCTCGGCCGTCAGGTCGATGACATAGCGCAGTCGTTCCGGCGTCAGCTTCTTGGGCACATCCTCAAGGGCGATGTGCGTCGTGACATGGCTCACCCGCATGTTACCGTGGGCCAGCATCATCACCGACCCCTTGGCGCCCGTCAGATGGGCGAGGAGATCGGTATGGCCAGCGAAATGGAAGCCGGCCTTGTTCAACGCCTCCTTGTTGAGCGGCGCGGTGACAATGCCATGAATACGGCCCGCCAGAGCAAGGGCCACAGCCTGCTCAACCGCGTGATAGGCAAAGCGGCCACCATCCGTGGACAGCACGCCCGGCAGGATCGGCGCCCCCTCGGGGCAGGCCTGCAGCGCGGCAAGCCCCGGCCAATCACCCGCTGCGTCCACCGCGGGAATGTCGAGTTCGGGCACGAAGGCCCGGCAGGCCCGATGGAGCGCGTCGTTCGAACCGATGACCAGAAGGCGCAACTCGTCCGCGTCGAGGCGCGGCTTCAGCACCTTGCAAGCCTTGGCGATGATCTCGGGGCCGACGCCAGCCGGGTCGCCCATGGTGATGGCCAGATGTGGGATCAACGGTGGTTCCTCTCGCATTCGGAAGGCGGACGCTGCCGGTGTCGTGATGGATCGAGCAAGAGCGTCTCCTCAGATCGCTGCGAAGGACCGCTGCAGCTGAACTGCATCGTTTCCACGCCATTGGTCGGATCGCTTTTTTGCCTTCTCCCTGCGTAAGAAGGCGCGTTATTTGATCGCTTGTCAATATGTTGTAAGGTTACTCGCATTCATCCGCGGTTAAAACAGCAGCTGAACCCTCATGTGAGATAGATAATTCTCCATATTTTACAATTAATTATAAAGAAACAAATATCTACCTGGACTTGTCATTCAGAGCAAGCCGCGGCAATGGGCCGGTTGAGAACCAACGTGAGCATCTATGCGAATCGACGCAAGAGGGCATATATATATCTATTATATTTCAAATAGTTGTATCATATCGCTGCAGAGGCCTTCTTGGTGACAGGACCCAAAGGCAGAAATTTGTTCAATATTTTTACAAGTCACAAACTGAGGCAACCAGACATATCAAAGGCTCGGCCAGGGGCGTTGAGATCCGCCTGAGTTCCCCTTGCCGCGAACTGCATCGCAAATATTCTTCGGAACCCAGGCCGGGCCGGATCGACCAGGGCGGCCAAACGACGGTGTCGGTGGCCGGCGATTATGATGCCCGATCCTCTACCTTGTTTCGACATGGACCGGTATCGACACCGACAGTCCTGAATGCCCGAGCTAGGACACGGTCGGGTCGGAATTTGCTTCATTGGTGCCGCCAATTGCCGGCTGCCCGGATCTCACCCTCGGCGATGTTACGCAGCGCGAAATGGCTTCCTCTCCGCCCTCAGCACTCGATCAGGATCTTCAAGGTCGAGGCACGCGCCTCGGTCCAGTAGGGCAGCGCCTTGTCGGCGTCCTTGAAGGCAAACACCTTGGAGATCAGGTCGTCGGGGGAATGGTCCAGCCCTTCGAGATAGGCGATCACTGCCTTGAAGTCGTCGCTGGTGGCGTTGCGGGAGCCGTGGATGTCCAGCTCCTTCATGTTGAAATACTTGGTGTCGTAGGTGACCGGCGCCTTGGAGTAGCCGATGTAGACCACCC
>JAGSYV010000101.1 GCA_018262505.1 Pseudomonadota bacterium | reverse complement strand
GAGGAATTGCTTGCCCTGTTCGGGACCGCCACAATACCCGAGACGCTGATCAGCCAGTATCTTCGCGGTGTCTACGAGGGCGTCCGGCGCGGCCGCGTCACCCCCACCGTCCATGGACTGTCGCTCGCCATGGTCGACCTCGTCCTCGAAGACTATTTCAAAGCCTGCCTGTGAAGGCAGGCTTTGGATCCAGATGGCGAGCGAACTCCTGGTTAGGTAGGGCCGCTTGCGGAAATGGCTTCGCTCAAGTCAGAGCCTCACCAATCAGGCAACCGTCGCACCAGAGCGAACGAGAGGCGCGTAATCGCCCGAGAAGCCAAGCCCTTGCGACGTGGATCTTCCGGCCTTTCGCAACTCTCGAACATAATCGGCTCGACGGTTTTCGTCGAAACGGAATACCGGAAAGGACACGCTGATCGCCGCTACCACCTTGCCAATGTGGTCGAAGACCGGCACCGCCATGCAACGCACGCCGAGTTCGCTTTCCTCGCATTCCTCGGCATAGCCCTGTTGACGCGCCATCTTGAGCTGCGCCGCCAGGACGACTGGGTCGGTGATCGTGTTCGGAGTCTGTTTGAGATACCCGAGCTTCGGCAACACTGCCTGGAGGTCATCGTCATCCCGCCATGCCAGCAACGCCTTGCCGAGCGAAGTACTGAACAACGGGTTGCGCTTGCCGATCGGTGACTGCAGAAACAGGTTGTAGAGCGAATCGAGCTTGTGGATGTAGACGACCGAGTTGGTCTGCGGGTCAAGAATGCCCAGGTGAACCGCCTCGTGCGTCTGCTGGACAAGTTCGGCCATCGGCTTGTCGGCCACCTTGATGAGGTCGGCCCGACGGTTGAGCACTTTGGCGCCGAGGTCGTAGACCTTGAGCGTCAGGCCGTATTTGTCGGTGTCACCTTCCTGCTCCACATAGCCGAGTTCCTGCATCGTCTGAAGAAGCCGGTATGCCGTGCTCTTGGACGTCATGACCCGTTGCGACAGCTCCGTCAAACTGACCGTTCGGTCTTCCGCCAGCGCTTCAAGCACGGCGAACACCTTGAGCACGGCGGCGACGGAATCCTGCTTCGGCGGTAGGGGCATGAATTGGCTCGTTTCGTAAAATTCGGAACGCGATTTTGAAAGGCTAGCCATCGAAAGGCAATAGGCCGTTTGTGGATTCGCTGTGCTGTCGCAATCATACTGATGGATAATGTTTTTTGCCTGATACGGGAAACGACGGAACTTGCAGACGGGCGCAAGTCGTGCAATTTTCTCTTTATCGAAACAGTGTTTCGGAATTTTGCGATCGCAAGTTCGAACAAGATCGGACTGGTGTTCCGCAAAGTGGGGGAGCGTTAGGCGAACAGAGTGACGAGCGGGCGTCGCAAGTCGACAGCGACTGGGCGGTGGGTGCTTCGTGCTGTGGTCCGCACATCGTTTTCCAAGTCTGCGGCCGCCAGTCGGCGGAGAGCGCAATTCCCAATGGGTGAGGACCCGCAAAAGGCCATGACCATGCATCCGCTACTCCGGCAGAAAGAACGTATTTACCCGCGTGACCACGTGATCGAGCTGATCGAGCGCCTGACGGACAACCTGATCAACATCAAGGACGAGACCGGCGAGTTTCTACTGCGGCTCGAAGATGGTCGGGTCATCGACACAAAGGGCTGGGCCGGCTGGGAGTGGACCCACGGCATCGGTCTTTATGGGATGTACAAGGCTTGGGAACTCACTGGCGACCAGAAATTCGCGCATATCATCACCGATTGGTTCGCCTCACGCTTCAAGGAAGGCACGCCGTCGCGCAATATCAACACGGTCGCCCCTTTCCTCACTCTCGCCTATCTCTACGAGCGCACCGGCAATCGCACCTATCTTCCCTACCTCGATGTCTGGGGCGAGTGGGTGATGAAAGGGCTGCCGCGCACTGAGGAAGGCGGCTTTCAGCACATTGTCTATAACTCGGTCAACAACCAGCAGATCTGGGATGACACGCTGATGATGAGCGTGCTGCCACTGGCCAAGATCGGCCTGCTGCTCGGTCGGCCGGCCTATGTCGACGAGGCCAAGCGACAGTTCCTCTTGCACATCAAGTATCTCGTCGATCGCAAGACCGGCCTCTGGTTCCATGGCTGGACGTTCGAAGGCCGGCACAATTTTGCCAACGCTCTTTGGGCGCGCGGCAATTCCTGGATCACCATCGCCATTCCCGAATTCCTTGAGTTGACCAACCTGCCCGAGACCGATCCGGTGCGGCGGATATTGATCGACACGCTGGTGGCGCAGGTCGGTGCGCTGGCCCGCTGCCAGGCGCCGTCCGGGCTTTGGCGCACCATCCTCGACGACGAAACGTCCTACGAAGAAGCATCCGCCTCGGCGGGCTTTGCCTATGGCATCTTGAAGGGGGTTCGGCACGGTTACCTGTCGGCGGACTTCGAGGCGGTGGGCCTACGCGCCGCACGAGCGGTCTGCGAACATATCTCGCCGGCGGGCGAGCTTACTCAAGTCTCTTTCGGCACACCGGTCTTCATGTCCGTCGACGATTACAAGAAGATCCCACTTACCTCGATGCCTTATGGCCAAGCCATGGCGCTGATGGCGGTTGGCGAGGTCCTCTACCAGTACATTTGACCAAATCCGGACGCCGGATCAGGCCCTTTGCCAAAGTGAGGAGCGTAAAGGGTTCGGCCGGTGTTCATCTGGCAGGCCGCGGAGGAGTCGCGACGCTGCAGTCTCAGGAGGATAACATGACAACGCACGCGGCCCCCCGCAAGACGGGGTGGATGAACTACTGGGCCTGGGGATCCGGCGATATGCTTGGCGCCGGCGCCATGGCGGTCATTTCCGGTTGGCTGTTCTATTTCTACACCACCTTCTGCAACCTCAGCGCCGGCGAGGCCGGCCTGATCCTCGGCATCCCGCGGTTGGTGGATGCCGTTTCCTGCCCGCTGATCGGCTATTTCTCGGATAATCTGCGCCATACCTGGATCGGGCGGCGCATCGGGCGGCGCAAGATCTTTCTGCTGATCGCCATTCCGCTGCTGCCGAGCTTCGCGCTCATGTTCGTCACCGGCCATGGCTTCGCCTACTATCTCACCACCTTCATTTTCTTCGAGGTAGTCTATGCGTCGGTGCTGATCCCTTGGGAGACGCTGGCTGCCGAGATGACGTCGGACTACAAGGCCAAGGCCCGCTTCGCCGGCGCCCGTATGCTGGTGGCCCAGGCCTCGGCCGTACTCGCCTCCTATCTGCCAACGCTGATCATCAACGCGCTCGGCGGCAAGGACGCGCCTGACACTTTCCTGATCATGGCGGCTATCTTCGGCGGCATCTTCTCGGCCGTAGTGCTTCTCGTCGTCCTCTTCACCTGGGAGCGCCCCTACACGGACGCCGAGTTCAGCGTCCGCCGTCCGCCGGCGAGCCTTGCGAACGTGACCATGATCCCGGTCAACATGTTCCGCGACATGTTCTCCACTCTCCGCCTCAGGGCTTTCCGCCAGCATCTCAGCATCTATCTCGGCGGCTACATCTCGCAGGACATCTTCAACACCGCCTTCCCGATCTTTGTGATCACGGTGATGATGGGGGCCACCCTGGTCATCTCGCAACTGATGACCATCATGTATCTGTTTCAGTTCGTATCGGTCATCATCGCCATCAACATGGTCATGCGCCTCGGGCCCGTGGTGGCCTACCGGACGGCCATTTCGCTGGTCATCGCCGCCTGCGTGCTTTTCTTCGCCTTTTACCTGATCCAACCCGAAGGGTTCACGCCGGCGCTCAAGGCTGTTGAGACCAACATGCTCGGCGCCATCCTCTCGGGATCTCTGTCCGGTTCGGTGGTCTTCTGGCTGCTGGTTCCGCTGGCGCTCGCCGGTCTCGGCCGCGGCACGCTCAACTTCGTTCCCTGGAGCGTCTACAATTACCTGCCGGACATCGACGAGGCCGTCACCGGCAAGCGTCGCGAGGGCATCTTCGCCGGGGTGATGACGCTGGTTCGCAAGCTCACCCAGTCGCTAGCACTGACTGTCACCGGCTTCGCCATGCAGGCCGGCGGCTATCAATCGGGCGCGGCGCCCCAGACCGAAGGGGCGATCCACACCGTGATCGTCATTCTGGTTGCCGCCCCGATCATCATCATGCTGCTCGGCGCCGTTGCCTCGTGGAAATTCCGCCTCAACGGCGAGACCCATGCCGTGCTGATCCGCGAAGTCGAACGCCTGCGAGCCGGAGCCACGCGACCGGAGACCGAAGAAAGCGGTCGCGTCGTGGAAGATCTCACTGGCTGGAAATACGATCAGCTTTGGGGCCGCGGCAAGCAGAAGGCCGTCGAGTCGGCCGTCATGGCGCCGCGCGCCGTCTGAGCGACCGCCGGAGCCCTTCGAGGAGGGCTCCGGCTTCCCAACGACGGCGGCTGGCAGGCCACAACTATCGCGCCGTGTTGGAAGTCGCCATGATGGACGGGAATTCCAGCAGCGGAGCGCCGCGATCCAAAGCATCATGCTGGCGGCATGCTATACAACGCCTACTTGGCCCCACATCTGGAACAGTGCAATGAATTCTATTCCCTCGCCATGCCCAGTCGCGGCCGTTCCAGTGATAGAGGTTCTGGCCGAGGGAGCGGCCAACCACTTTTCAGGTGATCGGCCTGATCGCGTTCTGGATTTAGTGACGCGGGCCGAACTTCACAGCTTCACCATCGCGGCACCGCGCGCCCGTGCACTCGTCTACACAGGCGGTGGCTACACGCAGCTCTTCTACGATAAGGAGGGGGTCGAGGTGGCGCAGTGGCTGAACGGCCTGGGTATCGATGCGCATGTCCTCGTCCATCGCCTACCGGGGGCATCCGATGGGAATGGCGGCGTGTTTCCCAAAGACATCGCCCTCCGCGATGGCCAAGCGGCACTCAAACGCCTCGCCGATGACGGATCGGCCCTGCCGCTCTTCCACATCGGGCTTTCCTCCGGCGGTCATCTCGCAGCCGTCATGGCCTGCCAAACGCACACGCTCGCGCCGCGCGGCGTCCTCATCGCCTATGCGCCGATCAACGCCAATCACCGGCGACACAAGGTGCCGTCCGGCAAGCCGGACTATCCGCCGGTCGAAAAGCAGGATTTCTATGATGACTGGCCAATCGGTCTCGCCAACTATCCGCACGGCCTGCCGAAGGCGCCAATCTTTCTCGCCTACGCGCTCCACGACCAGTCGGTGCCGATCCAGCACGCATTGCGCCTCGTGGAGACGGCGGCGGATGCCGGCCTCGACGTCGATGCGCATATCTTCGGCGCCGCGCCGCACGGCTTCGCCTTGCGCGATCGAGCCGGTAGCCACGCCCTCTGGCCCGATCTGGCCGCCGACTGGATCGACCGACACCTCTGAGGAGGATCGGTCAAGCGGCCATCGCAACGCCAGGCCCTCATACCAATTCGCAAAGATGCTGACGCATCCGCTCATTGAGGCCATTGCCGATTTCTCATGTGCATCAATGGCATGAGAAATCGGCAAGGTACTGCATGTGCGAGATTAAGCGATTTCAAGTACTTGGTGGGCATTGCCACCGTCTTCCAAGCGGAGTTTTTCAAGCTTGCCCGGGAATTTGCCCCGGGTACATCGGCAAGCAGAATACCAAGAGGCATTTTCAACGCATCTTGGTATCTGTCGCTTTCCCACTACCGCGTCATATGATCACGCCACCACTTTCGTAGTAGGTATAATTACACAATCCGGCCGTGCCGGCCCGCCATACTGCTCCAGGATTGGCATAGTGATGGAGAGCGCGCCTTCCCTAATGGCCTAGATGGGGTCTGGCGCCGCGCGCCTGCCGCAGTCGCCATCATTTTCGCTAATCCCGGTCGGCGGTCCTGTCCGGTTCATTGCCGTCGCCTCGCCTAATATCTGAGCGAACACACACCGCCGAATACACCAGACGACCTGCAACGGCACGTTTGCGTCCGTCTGCGCTTGCCGAGCGGCAAGCGCAGACGCTGGGAGTTCGGGCGGCGCGGTGAGGAAGTCACAATCGATGTGCCGGGCAGGCTGACGCTGGACGATAGCGACCTGATGGTTCAGGCGGCCATGGATGGGATCGGCATCGCCTACGTTCCGGAGCCTTTCGCACAGGATGAGTTGGATTCGGGAAAACTCGTGATCGTCCTGCCAGACTGGTCCCAACCGTTTCCCGGTCTGATGCTATATTACCCCGCCAATCGCCATACGCCCTCTGCTCTCCGTGCGTTCATCGACCTTCTCAAGGAAGCAAACCGCCGGCAGGCTCCTTGAGATTGGGTTCAGACCACTCCGACATTCATCGGCGCGCCGCCTTGACGATATCCGCGAAGAGCGCCAGGTCCGCCATCGACTCCGCCGGCGGCGTGCGGTTCTCGCCGCCCTCGACGATGGCCGCGTGGAAAGCCCGCAGTTCGGCCTCGAAGGGATCGCGGTGGAAAGGCCCAAGGCGGGTGACCATGTTGTCGTCGTCCGTTGAAGCCTGCAGCTCCAGCGTCATCGGCAGATTGCGGATGTAGGGCGTCGGATATTCGAAGGCGATCCGGTTCCAGCGCGTATTGATCTCGAAGCCGGCTTCGAAGCGGACAACGTCGCCAATCATGCACTCGTAGATGGCAGTGAAGTTGCCATAATCGAACAGCGCAGTGATCTGGGTGCCACCCTGCTTGATTTCGGCGGCAATCACCCGCTGGGGGCTGCCCAGGAGGTCGCGCATCGCTGCAAGCGAGTGCGACGACAGGCCGGTCATTACCGTATAGGCCGTTTTGATGTCGGCGGGAGCATCGGCGCCAAGCACGGCGTCGAGCATGGAGGTGCGCAGCTCGCGTCCTTCGGTCAGCAGCGCCTCGGGGATATCGCCCTGCGGCACGACGACGCCGTCGGTCTGGCGGAAGTACCAGGGGCCCTCGCAGATCACATCGCGCACGCGGACATAGGTGATGTCGTTCTTGGACGGCAATCGCTTTTTCGCCTCGAGGAAAGCCGGAGCGAAACGCCGCATGTAGCCGACCATGGCGACGCGATCGGCATGGCTGGCAGCGACCTTGGCGAGATCCGCAAGGTCATTGGGCGCGAGACAACAAGGCTTCTCGATCAGCACATGCTTGCCAGCCGAAAGGGCGGCTCGGGCATGACGGCCGTGGTAGGCGTCGGGACTCAGTATCAGAACGGCGTCGATGTCCGGCGAGGCAATCAGAGCCTCGGCGCTATCGAAGGTTTTGGCGATGTTCCAGCGAGCGGTGATCGCTCTGGCAACCGATGGCGACGGGTCGAAAGCGCCGGCGAGCTGATAGAGCCCGCCGAGCCGTTGCAGAATGGGCAGGTGGATGAGCTGAGCAACTTCGCCAAGTCCGATGAGGCCAAGCTTGAGCATTTTTATTCCGTTCCCCGCCCGAGCGGTCCTAGTGGTCCAATGCGTCGGCGAGAATAAATACGTTAAATAGATTTATCAAGGCCTCTCTTCTCCACTCGTCGTCTACAGCGAGTATGTACCTGACAGTACGCGAAAGGCGGGCACACTTGAAATAGGCGACTCGGCCATGAAAATGTATAAAAATCTGGCGGAGCTGCCTTTCTCGCTTTCGCAACGCGCAAAGCTAGAATAAGGTGTCATTATGGATTTAATTTCGCAATGGAGTGTAGAATGAAACTGGCCACGGCTCCGGATGCCTGGGGCGTCTGGTACGCGAACGATCCTCGCCAGACCACCTGGACTCGCTATCTCGACGAAGTGCGCGACGCCGGCTTCACGTCCACCGAGACCGGTCCCTGGGGCTATCTGCCGACCGACCCCGCCCGCTTGACGGACGAGCTCGGCAGTCGGGGGCTCGACATCTGCGGCTCCGCGCTCGTCCATCTTCTGGCGCCGCGCGACGCCATGGAAACGCTGCGGCCACGGCTCCACGACACCTGCAATCTCCTGAAGGCCGTCGGGGCCGAGTGGGTGGTGGTGATGGACGATTCCGGCATCCCGCCGGAGGGCCAGAGCCGCGCACTCTCCCCGACCGATTGGAAATCGCTGATCGCCAACGTCAAGGAAGCTGCCGCCTATGTCAGCGGTGAACACGGCCTGTCTTTCGTGTTTCATCCGCACGTCGGGTCGGGCATCGAGACCGAGGCGGAAATCGTCCGCCTGCTGGAGGAGACGCCGGTCGAGACCGTCGGCCTCTGCTTCGATTTCGGCCATCACGCCTATACCGGCGCCGACGCCATCGCCTTCATGAAGCGCTACGCCGACCGCATCCCCTATTATCATTTCAAGAATGTCGACCCGGTCATCCTGGAGCGCATCCGCCGGGACAACATCGACTTCATCACTGGCTTCCAGTCGGGCGTGATGTGCGAACTCGACAAGGGGCTCATCAACTTCGCCGAAGTCCGGGATTTCCTTGCGTCGCGCGGCTTTGATGGCTATGCGGTCTATGAACAGGACATGTATCCTTGTCCGCCCGACAAGCCGTTCCCGATCGCCAAACGCAACCGCGAGGCCCTTCGCCGCCTTGGCTTGTGAGGGCAACGGCGTCGGAGCCGACCACCGCATGACGAAGGATTGGCCGTGACCTTTCTGGATCGCCTGGACGGCGGCTCGAGCCGAGACGGAGACGACTTGATCGCCGGCAGCCGCATCGAGGATGCCCGCATCCACAATCGTCGTCTGGTGTTCGAAACCATCTTCCAGCGCGGCCCGATCAGCCGTGTCGAGATATCCGGCATCATCGGTTTGAAGCCGCAGACGATTTCCTCGATCACGCGGGAACTGCTGGAACAGGATCTCATCGTGGAGGCCGGCCGCTCGTCCGGCCTGCGCGGTCAGCCGCAGATCTATCTGGAGGCCAATGCCGAAGCGGGCTGGTCGATTGGCGTCCATCTCGATCAGAACCACTGCTCGATCCTTGCTTTCGACCTGAAACGCAGCGAACGCGGCCGCCTGTCGCTCCGGCTCGACACCAGGAATCCGGCCTCGGCGGTGCGCGTGCTTGCCACCGCCATCCTCAACCTGCTCGAGGGGAACAATCAGCCGGTGAAGAGCGTCTGGGGGATCGGCCTCGTTCTGCCGACCTTCGGATCCGACGTCTACGACTTCGACTTCTCGATCCAGCACTGGGACGCCTGGCGGGACGCCTCCTTCGCCGAAGAACTGCAACAGCTTACCGGCATACCGGTTCTCGTCGAGAACGACGCTACGGCGGCGGCCATTGGCGAACGCATCCACCGGCCGG
Source organism: Pseudomonadota bacterium (assembly GCA_018262505.1). GTDB lineage: Bacteria > Pseudomonadota > Alphaproteobacteria > Rhizobiales > Pleomorphomonadaceae > Pleomorphomonas. The sequence goes on along the minus strand of JAGSYV010000101.1, from coordinate 17,668 downwards.
ATGCCGGCGAGGCCAACTTTGTCTATTACTATGTCGGGCACGGCTCCGGCGCCGGTATCATCATCGACGGCTATCCCTTCAAGGGTGTCGGCGGTAACGCCGGCGAAATCGGCTTATTGCCGGTGCCCGGCATTCCCGCCAATCCGGTCTGGTCGAATGGTCCGATGGATGCCGGCGAACAGGCGCCAAGTCCGCTATCGCTCGAGGGATTGGCGGCTGCCTGCGGTATTGACGAGGCAAGCCTCAACGACCACCAGCTCGTGGACCAGATGCTTGCCATGCGCGACCATCGCCTAATGGACTGGCTCGCCCATGCCGCCAACGTGCTGCGCGACGTCACCGCCATCATCGAGGTGATGTACGACCCGGGCTTCATTGCCGTCGGCGGGCCATTGCCGCGGGCCATCGTCGAGCGCCTGGTCGACCGGGCCTATCCGCTACGGCCGACGCCAGCCGCGCGCCACGACCGGTCGCTACCGCGCTTGCTGCCGGCCAAGCTGATCGAGGACGCCGCGGTCACCGGAGCGGCCATGCTGCCGATCTTCGTTAACATCAGCCACAACTTCCGCCACCTCTACTTCCGGCAACTCCTGTCCGAGGACGGGCCTGGCGAAGCCTGAGGCAGGTACCCTCCTCGCCTATCAGACCGGGTCGACGCGGTGCACGACGCGATCGTCGCGGAATACGATGTGGCGCGATACCGTCGGGCGGTAGAAAGCCCCCTCGGTAACGGGAACATCCTTGAGGGTCTGCACCCTCCAGACGGCGCCGTCGGCGGCTTCGGCCTCGATCTTCAGCACCGCGCCGTAGTTGACGATGCGGCGAACGCGAGCACCCTCTCCGTTCGGCGTCGGTATCAGCGTCACGTCCTCGGGCCGGACGGCGACGAGGGCCTCTCCATCGGCGACCGGAGCGTCAAGGCGGACGCCGCCGATCATCGCCGCACCGCTCTCGATGGTCGTCTTCATCATGTTCATGTCGCCGATGAACCCGGCAACGAAGGGCGTCTCGGGGTGGGTATAAATCTCGGCCGGCGTCCCGACCTGTTCGATCCGCCCCATGCTCATCACCACGATCCGATCGGCGATGGACAAAGCTTCATCCTGGCCGTGCGTCACGAAGACTGTGGTGATCCCGAGTTTCTTCTGGATCTGCCGGACTTCTTCACGCAGGCGGTCGCGCAGATGCTGATCGAGGCTGGCGAAAGGCTCGTCCATCAGCAGGATTTTCGGCTCCAGTACCAGACAACGGGCGATGGCCACGCGCTGCCGCTGGCCGCCGGACAACTGGGCCGGGTGGCGCTTGCCATAGTCAGTGAGGCCGACCAGGCTGAGCGCCGCATCGACCTTGGCGGCAATGCCCGGCTTCTTCAGGCCGCGCAGCTTGAGGCCGAACCCGACATTGCCCTCGACGGTCATATGGCCCCATAGCGCGTGGCTCTGAAACACCATGGCGGTCGGCCGCTTCTCCGGCGGTGTGCGAGCGACGTCGGCGCCGTCGATCAGCACCTTGCCGCCAGTGGGCATTTCGAAGCCACCAATGATCCGCAGCAAGGTGGACTTGCCGGAACCGGATGGCCCGAGCAGGCAGACCAGTTCGCCGTCGGCGATGCGGAGGGCGAGCGGCTCCAGCGCCGACACGGCGCCAAACTGCTTGCTGACGTTTTCAAGCTCGAGCGTTGACATCGAAACCCTATCGTTTGATCCGGTTACGGTCGGACAATCAGCCGCCGAGCCCCTTGGCAAAAGCATCCCCGCCGATGACGCGTCGCGCCATCAAGATGGCAACGAGCGACGGCACCCACAGCATGACCGACAACACGGCGCCATACTGGACGACAAGCTGGTTGTTGATCATCTGCATCATCAACAGCGGCATGGTGCGGATGCGCGGGGCACCGACCAGCCAAGCGCCCTCGGTCTCGTAGAAAGTCCAGACGAAGGTCATCAGCAGTGCCGCGGCAATGGTTGGGAAGGCTTGCGGCAGCGTCACGTAGCGGAAGACCTGCCAGGCCGTGGCACCGACATCACGGGCCGCTTCTTCCATCTCCCGGCTCACCGCCTTGAAGGCGGCGGTCGGCAGCCAGATCATCAACAGCAGCGTGTTGAGCAGTTGGATGATCACCACGCCGGTGAAGGTGCCGACGAGATCGAGCGACAGGAAAAGAACGGCAATGGAGATGATGAGGGCAAAGCGCGGGAAGGCGTTGGCCATCAGGAAGGACATCATGAACGCAGATTTGCCCGGAAAGTCCATGCGAGCAAAGGCATAGGCGGCCGGCAGGCATATGACCGCCGACAGCGCCGTGACCGTCAGCGACAGTTCAATCGAGGTCGCGAAGGCCGACCAGACATCCGGCCGCGCCAGCACCAGCGACCAGAAACGGAAGCCCCATTTGGTCGGCAACACCGCCGGGTAGAACCACTGCTCGGCGAAAGCCCACAGAAACACCGTGAGCACCGGCAGCACGATGAAGAAAATCAGAAACAGCAGAATGCCGTAGCCGAAGAAGTCGAAGCGTCGCGAAGACAGGAAGATCATGTCCGATCCTCCTTGGGACGGCGGGAAATCGACCGGACATAGGCGATGCCGGCGAGCGAGCAGATCAGGAAGGTGATGGTGGCCTGGGTCGACGCCTGCAGCGGATCGCGGACACTCGAGAAGGTACGCAGCATGAACGGCCCCATCATCTCGGGGTTGGTCGGACCGAGCATGAAGGGCATCAGGGCTTGGCCAAAGATACCGAGGAAATTCAACGCAGAAACGATCAGCAGCGAGTGGGTGATCTCCGGCGTGATGATGCTGACGAGGATGCGCAGCCGGCCAGCGCCGACGTCGCGCGCCGCCTCGATCGAAGCGTCGGAAATGTTTGAGAGCCCCGAGATCAGGATCAGCAGCGTCAGAGGCATGCCGTCCCAGATGAGGCCGATCACCGGCCCCCAGGGCGTCAGATGCGGCGAGGCATAATGGTGGAAGCCCACCAGGTTCAGAAGGCTCTGGAGCCAGCCGTTCGGCCCCATGTAGCGGATGAGCGCGTAGCAGATGATGATGCCCGGCACGAACATCGGGAACAGCGCCAAGGCCTGGATCACTGACGCAAGAGGCCCCTTGGTGAAGCGCATGTAGAGGGCGATCGGCAGGTTCACGGCGATGAGCAGGATCAGCGTCACCACCGTGGTCCATAACGTCCGCCCGAGGTTCGTCAGGCTGTAGCTATCGGTAAAGAAGAACACATAGCTTTGCAGGCTGAAAGTATAGCCGCCCCCATCCTTGGGGCGGACCAGCGTTCCGATGATCGAGAGCGCGGCCGGATAGAACAGAAAGATCGCGATGGCTGTCACGGGAATGGCGATGAACGCCAATCCCCTCCAGCCGTTGCGCAACGACATCGCGGCCGCGCTCATCACTGACCTCAGCGCTTGATGTCGGAGGCTACGTTGCGATACCAGGCCTCGAACAGGGCCGGCTCCCAATTGCCCGGGAAGACCGGGATCGACTTGGGCGCCACCTTGGCAAACTTGTCCTGCAGTTCCTTGGAAAGGAACTCCCACTTGATGCCAGGGAAGCCGCCGAGGTCGGTGACGACGTGGTTCTGAACCTCAGGCGAGACCAGGTAGTCGGCGAGCTTCAGCGCCGTGTCCTTGTTGCCGGCCACTGACGGCACGATGATACCCGAGAAACCGCCGGTGAAGGCGAGGTCCTGAAGCTGAGCGACAGCCGTCGTATCCGGAACGACGCCCTGGCTCATCGCCTGCAGCGCCATGTCGGACCAGGCCACCGTCATCGTCACGGCGCCGGACGCCAGAAGCTGGATCGAAGCGGTGTTGCCGGACGTGTATTCACCACCGTTGAACAGGGACGGCTGAATGTCCTTCAGAAGCGGCCAGAGCTTCTCGAACATCGGCTTGGCGTAGCCTTCGGTGTAGTTGTCCGGCAGGAAGAGTTCTGGCTTCTGACCTGTGACTTCCTGCAGGGCACGTTCGATAAAGCAGGCGCCACTGTCGCCCAGGTCGGGACGCGAATAGGTAAACTGGCCGGGATTGGCCTTGATCCACTTGGCGAGGTCGGCAAAGGTTGTCGGGACGTCCTTGACCTTGTCGGAATTATACATCAGCACGACCTGCGAACCGCGATAGGGCAGCAGCGCCGGCGACTGAACGACAACCGGATTGACCTTATCGTAATTGGCAAGGCCTGACTTGGAGAAGTCGACCCAAAGCCCAGCCTCAAGGGACCCGGCAGGATAGAAGGGATATGCCGCCTCGAGTATGTCGACCTGCGGGTCCTTCTTGGCCTGGAAAGCGGCATAGGCGCGATCGGCCAGCGTATTGATGCCGGAGCCGCCGCCGCCTGGAACGAGATTGAGTGTCACGCCGGAATGGGCGGCCTCGAAGCCGGGCTTCACCACCTGCGTCCAGAAGTCGATGACGTTGGTGTCGCTGTTGAAGAAGATGTCGAGAACGCCCGGCGCCGCGAAGGCGACACGAGGACCAGCCAGGAGCAAACCCGCGCCTGCGGCGGAATACTTGAGAAAGTCGCGTCTCAGCATGTGAACCTCCACTTCAGGCGACCGCCATTGGCGCCCGCCGTTTGATAACGGGTCTCTGAAAAGACCTGTCCCCACTCCTCAAGCCGGGCTTTCTTTGAGCTTCTGGCGTGCCATGCCCGGCTGATCTTAAATTCTTAGCACGGACTATATCGACATTGTCAAGAGTCCTTTCCGGAGTCCAGCCACTTTGAGGGACCGCCTTTCGTCGGCATTTCAACGGAACTCGACTGCCTCTTTCTTCGTCGTCACACCCGCGATCCTGCAACGTCTTTGGTCCGTGCAGGTCGCTATCGCCATGTGCGATAATCGATATTTTTTCGACACTTGGCCCGCCTCCACTCTGCTGGACTGATAAAACCTGCCGGTCGAACCGAAAGCCCCATCCGGGAAGCAGCCCGACCACCGACCACCAACGAATTTGATCCTTGTTATGGATTAATTACCCCGGCCCGGATTAGCCTAGAGCAGGAGACCGCATCCCGCCCTTTCATGATCGGTGCGTCGCTCGGAACGGGAACGACCGCCATATCGCGGCGTGAGGCAACGAGCTGGAAGTCCTCGCGATGAAGTTGGCCGCATGCCGGGTCCTTCTCGCCCGAAGAAGCTGAAAGGAACGGCGCTGCAGGAAATGGTGGTGGCGACGGCATTGCTCACCGCGGAAAACATCGGCGTCCCGGTGCGCCCGAGCAAGGTGACGGTATGACAGGAGAAGGCGCCATGCCGACGATCCATGTCGTCGGCAACCTCAACGTCGACCTGATCATGGGCACGCTGCCCGCCTGGCCGGCGATCGGTACCGAGGTGGTGTTGCCGCTTTCCGAGCTCCGTCTCGGCGGTTCGGCCGGCAACACGGCGCCGGCATTGAAAGCGATCGGCGCCCGCGGGAACCTGATCGCCGCGCGCGGCGATGACGTATTCGGCACATGGTTGGCGCAGCAGCTGGGGCCGGGCTCATTGCCGGGCGCGCCGGTGGCGGCGCCGACCACCATCTCCGTCGGCATCGTCGATCCGAGCGGCGAGCGGACCTTCCTGACGTCCGCCGGCCATCTTGCCGTCTGGAAGCCCGCCGATGTGGCCGCTAGGCTGTCAGTCGAGGTGCGGCCGGGCGACTGGGTGTTGCTCGCCGGCGCCTTCCTGTGTCCACGCATCGCCGCCGCCCAGTCCCAATTATTGTCGCAGCTGAAACAGCTCGGGGCCCGTGTCGCACTCGATCCGGGCTGGCCGCCCGAGGGCTGGATGGACGATGTCAAGGCGACGACACGCCGATGGCTTGGTGCCTGCCATTGCCTCCTTTTCAACGAGGTCGAAGCGGTCTCGCTATCTGGAGAGGCTGACATCGCCGCCGCAGTGCGTGCGCTTTCGGCAGCGATGCCGGCCGACGGCATTGTCACCGTCAAGCGCGGGGCCGATGGCGCCGATGGCTGGCAGAACGGCGAGTACCATCACGCGACGTCGCCCAAGGTCACGGTGGTCGACACCATCGGAGCGGGCGACATCTTCAACGCCGGCTTCTTGCAGGCCATGGCTGACGAACGCGGTATCAGCGCCGCCCTCGCCGCCGGAGTTGCCCCCGCATCCCGGGCGATATCGACCTCGCCAAGGCAAATCACCTGACGTCGGTCGATTTGAGCGCTCGCGAGGTTGACCGTCCGGAGTTGGGAGACTGGATTGCCTGACAGGTCAGGCGGGCGTGGAACGACGCGTCATCATCACCGCCATCGCGCTGAAAACGTGGCCTTCGCCCGGTAATCAAAGCTCTTGACGAAGGGATAGATCGGCTGCGCGCGTCGCTCCGAGCCGAGCGCCTCTATATCCTGATTGATCACCCCATCGGTGAGCGCCATCAGGTTCGGATTGGCGATTGGCTGCAGTTCCGGCGACAGATAGCCCGACTTGACGACGACAAGACGGGCCGTGCGTGGATCGAGCCCCAGGCGCGTGAAGTCGGCAATGTTATGATAGGGGCGTCGACGCGCCGCCACCACCAGCGTGATGCCGCCGACGGCAACGACGGCCTGACGCTCGGCTGGGGCACCACCTTCGTCGAGCCGAAGTACTCGGGCGCGGACCACGACACGCGGAGAAGCCGGATCGAGTGTACCACCGACGGAAAGTTCCAGGTCGGCGCCGACACCGGCGGCAAGACAGGCTTCGGTTGCCGGACGATCGGTGATGCCGGCGAGGATGGCGCCTTGGAAGTTGCGCGCCATCAACGCGTTCAGCACATCGGCGCGGTCGCCGACACCGCCGCCCGTCGGGTTGTCGCCGGAATCGGCCAGGATCACCGGAGAGGTCTGTGCCTGTTCGGCCAGATCGAGCATCTCCGGCAGCGGGCCGGTGACCGACCCGAACCGAAAGGCCTCGCGAGCACGCCAATAGGAGTCGGCAATCGCCTCAGCCGCTAGCCGGGCGGCTTCACGGTCGACCCCGGTCACCACGGCGCAGGCCGTGGCACGCGGTTCGTCGGCCCAGACGTAGCCGACCATCAGGTTGGCATCCCAGACGCCAGGCCGACAGTCGAAATCAGGCAAGGCGGCGTAAAGGCTCTTGGCCGGTTCGTCCTCGGTGGAGGTACGCTCTCCGGGCAACAGCACCGGCACAGGTGCCCAGGCGACTCCAGGCGTTTCGCCTGTTCTCAGCGCCTTCAGCAGCATCGACCAGGCGCGAACCATGGTTTCTCGCACATCGATATGCGGCGCCGTGCGGTAGCCGGCGAAAATATCGATCTGGTCAACGATGGTCTGCGACACGTTGCCGTGCAGATCATAACTGGTCGCGATCAGGCAGTCGGGACCGACGACGGCGCGGGCCGCGGCAATCCAGTCGCCCTCGGCGTCATCCATGCCCTCGACATTCATGGCGCCGTGCATGGCGAGATAGAGCCCATCGAGGGGTTGGGCTGCCTTCAGTCGATCGAGGAACTCGGCCTTCATCGCCTGATAGGTGTCGCGGGCGACCGGACCGCCGGGCACGGCACGGGCGTGCAGAAGCGGCAGGTGAAGAGCATCATCCGCCTTGAGGAAACTGAAGGCGTCGGCTGCCAGCAACTCGCCGCCGCGCAGGACGCGGAAATCCTCGCTGCGGGTCAAGGCTGGCGAATAGGTGCTGCACTCGATGTGAATGCCGCCAACGGCAATACGGAAGGTCATCGTTTCAGCCCTCAAAGACGAGGACTTAGGCGGACGGTCGCGGCAAAGCGCAGCCAGTCCTTGTTTTCGCGGGGCGTCCAAGCCGCTTCGGCAATCGCCGGCAGGCGTGGAAAGACCAGCCGGTTGAAGTAGTCGCGACTAATGAAGTTCTCAGTCCAGATGCAGGCCTGCACCCCCTTGAGGCGAGGCTTCAAGTCTTCAGGGAACTCACCGGCGGCCTCGAAGCTGTAAGTGTGCTTGGGTGGCACCGTGCCTGCCCAACTGGCGCCGGGTTCCTGCCAGGCTTCGTCCTGCACCATGTCGAGATAATAGGCTTGGCCCGGCGTCATCACCACATCATAGCCTTCGCTGGCCAGCTTGATGCCGACCTCCGGCGCCCGCCAAGCCATCAGCAGCGTACCCTCTGGGGTGACGCCGCCGCCATGCGACACCTCGTCCCAACCGGCGAGCCGGCGGCCGCGCGCCTTGAGCATCTCCTGGATGCGCTTCATGAAGAAGCTCTGCAGCCCGAAGGTGCCATCGAGGCCGTGCTTGTCCATCAGGTCGCGTGCCAAAGGCGATGCCATCCAGGTGTTGTCGGCCACTTCGTCGCCGCCGACATGGATGACCGGCGCGGTGAAGATGGTCACCATCTCGTCGAACACCTTGCCGAGCACGTCGTAGGTCGCCTCGATCGCCGGGTTGAGGGCATTGTTGGGATAGCCCTGGACGGAGCGGTAGCAACGAGGTCAGGTAGCGCCGCCAGCATGGCCGTGCTGTGGCCGGGAATGTCGATTTCCGGCACCACCTCGACGTTCAGCGCCGCCGCGTGAGCGACGACTGCCCTCGCCTCTTCCTGCGTATAAAAGCCGCCTACCGGCTTGGCGCCATTGCCAAGCTGGGGCAGCAACGGCTCGTCCGGCCCGCGCAGAGCGCCGACTGTCGTCAGCTCCGGGAAAGCCTTGATTTCCAGCCGCCACGCCTCGTCGTCTGAGAGATGCCAGTGGAAGGTGTTCAGCCGGAACCAGGCGAGAATATCGATCAGCTGTTCGACGTCGGCCATCGGGAAGAACTGTCGCGATACGTCGAGATGACAGCCGCGCCAGGCATAACGAGGGGCGTCGGTGATCAGGCCGGCCGCCGGAAAGCGAAATGTCTTCGGATCCGACTTGGCGCCATGCAACAGGTGGGCAAGCGCCGTCAGAGCATACTGGCGGCCAGCCTTGCCAGCGCTGGCAAGCACGATCTCGTCTTGCGAAAAGGCGATTTCGAAGGCTTCAGGTGCAAGTGCTTCCCGCCTTGCAAAGCGGATCGGCAGGCCGTCTTCGACCGGCGCGAACACGAAGGGCGCAGGCGCATCGGCAAACAGGCGATTGTACAGCGACACCACCGCATCGATCGCCCTGAGATCTTCAAGACCGATGCCGGATATCGGGTAGAGCGCGACGGGGATGCGATCGCCGGCGGCAAGATCCGCCTTCACCGGCCAGGGCAGCAGCGCGAAGGGCTGCTTGGCCTCACCGGTCGGCAGCAGGGGAGCCGCCAGTTCGCTGGGGAGGCCTTCAACTGCACAATCGATGACCGCCGCGTCATGATGCGAACCATCTGCCAGCGTCACATAGGCCGACTTGGCGCCGTCGGTCCGGTGGCGCGCGCGACGCCACAGGCTGGCAATCGAAAAGCGCCAGGCGGCGCCGGGCTCCAGCACAAAGCCGGCCGGCGGCGCGAATTGGTGGAAGTTGGCGTTGCGCTTGAGGAGAACCGCGTTGTCGAAAACACCCGGCTCCTTGACGCGCGTCAGCGTCGTGTAGGCGAGCTTGAAATCCCGGATCGGGGCGTCGGACAGATTGATCAGCGTGAAGTCCAGCGCACCGGCCGGATCGTCCGCAAGCGGGCGCCACGTGTTTTCAAGACGGAAGCTGGCTTTGGTCATGATGGTTCCCCATGCGCGGCTTTTGCCGCTGCGTTTTGCAACAAAGGATAATGAGCGCCGATGCTTCGGCCAGCGACAGGACGGCACCGGAGCGCCACCCCATTTCCCTAGGACATGCGGTCAATAATGCTCGGATTGCGAAAAGGTACGGGCGAGTTCCGCCTGCCCCGCGGTCAGACCGCAATCGACGGGAAGGCAGACACCGGTAATGGCGGCGGCCTGATCGCTGGAGAGAAAGAACACGGCGTTGGCCACATCCTCAGCCGAGGCGATACGGCGTAGCGCATACCAGCGCTTGGCCTCTTCAAACACCTGCGGGTTGGCGGCGGCCCGCGCCTCCCAAGCCTGGGTACGGACCGTGCCGGGCGCAACGGCATTGGCGCGGATGCCGAACTTGCCGTACTCGACGGCGATGAGCCGCGTCAGGTGGATGAGGCCGGCCTTTGCGGCGCTGTAGGCAGGATGACCGAACACGGCCATGCCGTTGACCGAGGCGATGTTGACCAACGATCCCTGGCTGGCCTTGAGTTGATCCTCGAACGCCCTGAACATCAGGAATGAGGCTTCGAGGTTGAGCGTCGCGTCCTGGCGCCAGATTTCCGGCGTCGTGTCATGGAGCGACACCGCCCGTGCCGCGCCGGCATTGTTGACCAGCGTCGTCACCGATCCAAGCGCAGTGATCTGCTTTGCCACGCCGGCAAGGTCCGCAGGATCGGTCACGTCGGCGACGACGGGCAGGAACTGGCTGGTGCTGCCAAGCCCCTCGGTCGCCTTGCCGAGTGCATCGGCGTCGATGTCGACCAGCGCGACGAGAGCATGGGAATCGGCCAGACGGCGGGCAATGGCCCTGCCGATATCGCCGGCGGCACCAGTCACAACCGCCACCGAGCCAGTCATGCAGAAATCCTCGCGAAAGGTGACACTGGGCCGAGACGCGACATGTTCAGTCTCCCATGATCTGGCTGTTGTCGGTGCCATCGCGGTGCTCGATCAGTTGCTGCTTGATCTGGCGAAGCGTCACCGTCGAAAGCTTGCGGTTGCGATAGGCAACCAGGCTGGCGATGATGTCGACAACCGCGAGGTAGGCGAAGCGGGTGGATGTCGGGCGGAAAATGTTGTCGGCTTCCGGCAGGTCGATGGCGATGGTCATCTCGGCGGCCTCTGCCACCGGACTGTCGGGACGCGTCAGCGCAATGGCGCTGATGCCGGCCTCGCGCGCCAGGTTGAAGCAACGCACCAGCGCTGCATTGCGCCCGGAAAACGACGAGCCGATCAGGACATCGTTGGTGCGGGCCGCTGCCGTCAGCATCAACTGCATGTCGTGGTCGGTGCAGGCGACAACCCGGGTACCGAGACGAAACAGCCGATTGTGCAGCTCCGAAGCCACCATCGACGAACTGCCACCAGAGCCGAAAGCATAGACCATCTCGGCACGGGCTATCCGGTCGGCGACGCGATCGAGCACCTCCGGTTCCAGCGCGCTATGGGCCATGTAGAGTGCGTTCTGTGCTTTGGTGATTACGTCCTCGGCGACATCGGCCGGTTCGGTGCTCTTTGCCTCAGGGTTGAGATAGCGCACACCGACATAGGCGGTCTTGGCAAGGCGCACACGGAAGTCGGCAAAGTTCTGGCAGCCGAGCCGGCGGCAGAAGCGGGTGACGGTGGGCGGCGAGACTTCGGCCCGCTCCGCCAGGTCGATGATCGAAGCGCCGACGGCAAACTCGAGCTGGGTCAGCAGAATGTCGGCAATCCGCTGTTCGGACGTCGAGAACTGCGGCCGCATTTCCTGGATCGTGGCAAAGATATCCATATCCCCCGGCCGCCTTTTCTGGCTCAGCGCGCCTTATAGGCGACGCAGTCGATCTCGACCTTGCAATCGACCATCATGGAAGACTGCACGCAAGCTCGCGCCGGTGGGTTGTCGCCGAAATAGCTGACGTAAATCTTGTTGAAGCTCCAGAAATCGCGAGGGTCGTCGAGCCACACGCCGACGCGCACGACATCTTCGGCCCCATACCCGGCTTCGTGCAGGATGGCGATCAGATTGCCGATGGCCTTGTGCGTTTGCTCGACGATGCCGCCAACGATCACCTCGCCATTTTCCATGGCAACCTGGCCGGAAACATAGAGCCAGCCATCCGCCTCGACGGCACGCGCGAACGGCAGTTTCTGGCCGCCGGCTCCAGATTGGACGGCTCCATATCTTTTGATGGTCATGGTCGAGAAGCCTGCAAAATGTTTTCTTTATACGTTGACAATGGACCATAAAAACCGGATTTCTGCCAGAGCTTTTTCATTCTCATGAAAAGAATTTAGACGAGGAGTCATCATGCGCGACCCGTTCCGCAACCCCTTCCCGGAGACCGACACCGCTCGCCGCGCCATGTGGGAAATGCTGGTGCCGCGCGACATCGACGCCTATCTCAGCGCCGATTGGTCGATGGTCGCCGACGACTTCGTCGAGGAAGGTTTTATCGGCATTTCCGGCAACAAGAACGTCAATCCGGACAAATGGACGCTGGCCTTTCCGACGCTGGCTGCTTATCGCGACGAGTGGTTGCGCCAGGCGCGCGAAGGGCTGAGCGCCGCTTATGGCGAGGACCCGCGCGCCGCCATTTTCCGCACCACCACGCTCGAAGAAATCGACATCGTCGGCGAAACGGCTCTGGTGCGGAAGAAATTCGACGGCGGCATCCGCAAGGCTGACGGCGGCTTTGACGTCATGGCCTGGCAAACGCTCTATTATTGCCGCCTGCATCAGGGGCGCTGGAAGATTGCCGGCTTTACCGGCTATCTTCCCAATCCGATGGGTACCGCCTGACGGAGGATCAGCGTCCCTTCGCGTCGCTGCCGCTATATGGTGCGACGCCGGACTTTGGCTTTTCATTCCGACATTTGTCAGCAAACCGAGGCAACGACCTTGCGTATCTTCACCGCCGCTCTCGCAACGGAAACCAACACCTTCTCTCCGATCTGCATCGATCGCCGCGCTTTTGAAGATTCGCTCTACGCACCGCCCGGTCAGCATCCGTCGACGCCGACATTGTGCACGGCGCCGATCACCGTCGGGCGCGAAGTCTGCGCGGCGAAGGGCTGGACACTGATCGAGGGAACCGCCACCTGGGCCGATCCCGCGGGGCTGATCAACCGGGCGACGTTTGAAAGCCTGAGAGACGAGATCCTGGACCAGCTCAAGGCCGCCCTGCCGGTCGATGCCGTCGTGCTCGGTTTGCACGGGGCCATGACGGCCGATGGCTATCTCGATCCGGAAGGCGACTTGCTGGAACGTATCCGGGCCATCGTCGGTCCGGACATACTGGTCTGTGCCGAGATCGACCCGCACAGCCATCTGACGGCCAAGCGGGTTGCCGCCGTCAAGTTCTTCGTCGCCTTCAAGGAGTTTCCTCACACCGACTTTGTCGATCGGGCCGAGGACCTCTGGGCCATCGCCGTTGCGACGCTCGAGGGACGTGTCGATCCGGTGATGAGCGTCTTCGACTGCCGCATGATCGACGTCTTCCCGACGTCGCGCGAGCCGATGCGTAGCTTCGTCGACCGCCTGAAACGGATCGAGGCGACCGATGAGGATGTGCTTTCCCTGTCGGTAATCCATGGCTTCATGGCGGGCGACGTGCCGGAAATGGGCACCAAGACCATCGCCGTCACCAATGGCAACCCAGCCAAGGGCCAGAAGCTGGCGCATGATCTTGGCATGGAGCTGTTCGAAAAGCGCGGAACCTTCATGATGCCGCAGATCGACGAGAAGGAGGCGGTCACTCGTGCCCTCGCGGCCAAGACACATCCGGTATTGATTGCCGACGTCTGGGACAATCCGGGCGGCGGGACGGCCGGCGATGCCACGGTGATCCTTGAGGAGCTCCTTGCGCGGGGCGTTCGCAACGTCGCCGTAGGCCTGATCTGGGATCCCATCGCAGTACAGATCTGCATGGCCGCCGGCGAAGGAGCAGAGATACCGCTGCGCTTCGGGGCCAAGTCGGCTCCCTTCACCGGCAATCCGATCGATGCCATCGTCAAGGTGGTGCGCGTCGTGCCGAACGCCGAAATGCGCTTCGGCGACAGCGTCGCGCCGTTTGGTGCCGCCGCGCATATCCATTTCAAGGGTATCGACATCATCCTGGGCACCGTGCGCGTGCAGAGCTATGATCCGTCGCTGTTCACGGCGGTCGGCATCGATCCGCTGGCCAAGGACATCCTGCTCATCAAGTCCACCAACCACTTCTACGCTGCCTTCTCGCAAATCGTGTCGGAAATCCTTTACTGCTCGGCCGGCCGGCCCTATCCCAACGATCCCGCCACCACGCCTTACCGCCGGGCGCGCCGCGACATCTGGCCGATGATCGCCGACCCGCATGGCATCGTTCGAACCAACGAGGCAGTCTCGCAATGACCGTCGTTCCACCCCTTACCGGCGATCCGGTTGCCAGCATTTCCACCCCTCAGCCGGTCGTCGACGAGGACCGGCTTGCCGCCAACATCTCCCGCGCCCAGTCCTACATGGACGCCCATCACCTGAACTTCCGCCCGCACATCAAGACGCACAAGATCCCGGCGGTGGCCGAAGCGCAACGGCAGGCCGGCGCCCGGGGCATCAACTGCCAGAAGATCACCGAAGCGGAAGTGTTCGCCGACGCCGGTTTCGACGACATCCTGATCACCTTCAATATCCTTGGCGCCGACAAGCTTGCTCGCCTTGCCGACCTCAACGATCGGGTCTCCGGGTTGAAGGTGGTAGCCGACAGTACCGTCACCGTTGACGGCTTGGCCCACCATTTCGCCGGCCGCAAGCCGCTCACCGTACTAGTCGAATGCGACACCGGCGCCGGCCGTTGCGGTGTCCAGACACCAGCGGAGGCATTAGCCCTGGCTCGGCGTATCGTCGGCAGCAACGCCTTGGCATTCGGCGGGTTGATGACCTACCCGAAAGCCGGGAGCGAGGCCGCCACGGAAGCCTTCTTCGCGGCGACGCTGACGGGATTGAAGACCGAGGGCATCGATTGCCCGATCGTCAGCAACGGCGGCACGCCAAGCCTGTTCTCCGCCCATCTCGTCACTTCGGCCACCGAGCACCGCGCCGGAACCTACGTCTATAACGACCGCTCGATGGTACGGGCCGGCCACTGCACGCTCAACGACTGCGCCATGCACATCCTGGCAACCGTCGTATCGCGCCCGACGCCGGACCGCGCCATCCTGGATGCCGGCTCCAAGGCACTGACTTCTGACCTGCTCGGTTTCGCCGATTTCGGACTGATCGTCGAATACCCTGACGCCGTCATCACCGGCCTTTCGGAAGAGCACGGTACAGTGGATCTTTCCAAAGTATCCGGCCGGCGCCCAGAAATTGGCGAGCGCGTCCGCATCGTGCCGAACCACACCTGCGTGGTGTCCAATCTGTTCGACCAGATGGTCTTTCATCGTGGCGGCGTCGTAACGCGCGTCGAGCCGGTGGCGGCCCGCGGCCTCGTTTGGTAGGCAGCCACGGCATTGGATAAGAGCGAAGCGGCTCCGCAGTGAAGTCTACCGCGGAGCCGTAAATGCTTGGGTTGGTGACGTGACCGACCGGCCGGCCGTTTTCGCTAAATCTCGGGATTCAGCGTGGGCATACCGAGTTGGCGGAGATTGACCCGACGCTCGAGTGACCAGCCGTCGCCATCAAACAGATGGCAGTCTTCCGCCTTGATGCCCAGCAGGGCACAAAATGGCTCGCCCGTCGGCAGGTTGGCATAGGCAATGGTGTTGATGCCCAAATGTTCGATGACCGCCGGTGTGACGGAAACGTTGATAGTCCCCTCCCCCAGATGCATGTGTTCCGGCCGGATACCCAGCGTCATGGTCTTGCCGACTAGATATTGACGCGGCGCAACGGGAACCAGCATCGACTGACCGGCGAACTCCACCGTGACGCCGTCATCGCTCGTGGCGGTGCAGACCACCGGCAGGAAGTTCATCTTGGGGTTGCCGATAAAGCTGGCGACGAACAGATTGCGCGGCTTGTGATAAAGCTCCAACGGCGCGCCAACCTGGGCAATATCGCCGGCGTTCAGCACCACGATGCGGTCGGCCATGGTCATGGCTTCGATCTGGTCGTGGGTGACGTAGATCATCGTCGCCTTGAGCTGTCCATGCAGTTTGCTGAGCTCAAGGCGCATTTCGGCACGCAGCGCGGCGTCGAGGTTGGAGAGCGGTTCGTCGAACAGAAAGATCTTGGGTTCGCGTACAATGGCGCGGCCGATGGCAACGCGTTGGCGTTGGCCGCCTGAGAGCATACCGGGCTTCTGCTGGAGCCGCTTGTCGAGCTGCAGCACCTTGGCAACCGCCTCGACCTTCTCGCGAATCTTCTGTTCGGCAAGTCTCTCCACCCGCAAGGGAAAGGCGATATTCTCGAACACCGTCATATGCGGATAGAGCGCGTAGGACTGAAACACCATGGCAATGCCGCGGGCGACCGGCGGTTTATCATTGACCCTGATGTCATCGATCACGATGTCGCCGCTGCTGGTTGAATCCAACCCGGCGATCATGCGCAATAGCGTCGACTTGCCACAGCCGGACGGTCCGACGAATACGACGAATTCACCCTCCTCGACTTCGAGGCTGACACTTTTCAGCACCTCGTAATCGTCGAAGGACTTGTTGACCTGTTTGAGTTGCAACTGCCCCACGGCTCTGGTTCTCCGCGAAGCTCGACCATCGCTGGCCGGCTTCCATTCTGTCGATTGGAGAGATCCCGCGAGCCAACCCGGCTCGCGGGACGCGCTTGGCAGATTACTTGTACTGATCGAGATCGGCGGCGGCCTTCTTGAGGGCGGCGGCCGGTTCGGCCGCGCCGGTAACCACCGACTGGACCATTTCGATCATGACATTCTGGAAGCCCTTGTAGTCCTTGAACAGCGGCTCCGGACCACCAAAGGAAATGCCATCGATGAACGGCTTCCAGGTCGGGTCGGCCTTGACGAACTCGTCAACCTTGGCCGACGGACGCAGCGGGGTGAGGCCGGCGCCGCCCTGCAGCTCGTATTCGCCTTGCGGACCCGGCGAGGTGATGAACTTGGCGAACTCGGTCGCCTTTTCCTCGACGCCGGTCCCCTTGAAGATGGCCAGACTGTCGGTGATCAGCAGCGTGCCGGGCCCCTTGGCCGACGGGCCGAGCGGCAACGCGGCAACGCCCCAGTTGATCTTGGTCTTTTTGAGCAGATTGGCGGCACCCGAGCCGGCCTGGATCATCCCTACCTTGCCGTCGAGGAAGATGGCGCGGATTTCGTTCTGCTCATAGGCGGTCGCGCCTTCCACCGAATAAGGAGTAATATCCTTGTAGGCCTGCAATGCGGCGAGAACTTCCGGGCTGTCGATGGTGATCTTGTCGCCGTCGATCACCTTGCCATTGTTGGTATAAACCCAATGCATGAACTGATGCATGGTGTTGTCGAAGGTCTTGGCCGGCAAGCCATAGCCGGCGATACCGGTCTTTTCCTTGATCTGCTTGGCGTCGGCGATTTCTTCGGCCCAGGTCTTCGGCGGCGTCTCGGGATCGAGGCCGGCGGCCTTGAACAGGTCCTTGTTCCAGTAGAGGGCCTTGGTCGAGAAGGCGATCGGAACGCCCCACTGGGTGTCTTGGAAGGTAACGGTACCGACGATATTGGGATAATAGCTCTTCTTCTCGTCGTCGGTCATCGGCACGGGCACGATGAGGTCGTTCTCGGCAAACTGCTTCAGCGTGCGCGAGCCGACATAGGCCATGGCAACAGGGTTGCCGGCCACCGCGAGTGTGGTCGCCTTGTCCTGGCACTGGTCCCAGCCAACCAGTTCGGGCTTGACCGACCAGCCCGGATTCTTGGATTCCCATTCCTTGATGTATTTCTGATGGATGGGATCGATGGTGTCACCGCAATAGATCCAGCTGATGGTTTGATCGGCGGCCATGGCCAGAGCCGTGCCGGCCATCAACATGGCAGCGGCACCGAGCGTTACTTTCGTCATCGTAGACATTGACTGTTCTCCTCTGATTTTCATTTTGTTGAGTTTTTTCAGTCATCAAAG
>JAGSYV010000013.1 GCA_018262505.1 Pseudomonadota bacterium | reverse complement strand
ACTTGCTTGACCTCAATCTCGCGAACCGCCCGGTGCGGACCCGCATGCCGGGTGGTGTGGGAGGGGTGGATCAGAAATGATCCCCCCTATCCCGATTGATGAGGCCTGCCGATCAGTTCGGCAGGTTCAGCTTCAGATGCAGCTCGCGCAGCTGCTTGGTCGAGGCTTCCGACGGCGCGCCCATCAACGGGTCTTCGGCACGCTGGTTCATCGGGAACAGCGTGATCTCGCGCAGATTCTGCGCACCGCACAGCAGCATCACCACGCGATCGACGCCAGCCGCCATGCCACCATGCGGCGGTGCGCCGTACTGGAAGGCGCGATACATGCCGCCGAAACGCTCTTCAACCTCAGCCTTGGAGGTGCCGACCAGTTCGAACGCCTTGACCATGGTCTCAGGCGACTGGTTCCGGATCGAACCCGAGGCCATCTCATAGCCGTTGCAGACCATGTCGTACTGGAAGGCCTTGATGGTCAGCGGATCCTGATTGTTCAGCGCATCAAGGCCGCCTTGCGGCATCGAGAAGGGATTGTGCGCAAAGTCGAGCTTCTTCTCGTCGTCATTCCACTCGTAGAAGGGGAAATCGACGATCCAGCAGAGTTCGAAGCGCTCGGTATCGACCAGATTCAGATCGAATCCGACGCGATTGCGCGCCTCGCCAGCAAACTTGTAGAACTTCGTCGGGTCACCGGCGACAAAGAATACGGCATCGCCCTCGGCGAGGCCAAGCTGCACCCGAATGGCTTCGGTGCGCTCAGGCCCGATGTTCTTGGCGAGCGGACCGGCGCCTTCCAGCGTGCCATTTTCGGAGCGCCAGAAAATATAGCCGAGACCAGGCTGCCCCTGGCCCTGTGCCCAGGAGTTCATGCGGTCGCAGAAGGCGCGGCTGCCGCCCGTCTTGGCCGGGATCGCCCAGACTTCCGTCTTGGGATCGGCCTCGATCATGCGGGCAAAAACCTTGAAACCGGAGCCGGCGAAATGCTGGGTCACCGCCTGCATTTCAATGGGGTTGCGAAGGTCCGGCTTGTCGGAGCCGTAGAGGCGGATGGCATCGTCATACTTGATGCGGCGGAACTGCTGGGTGACCGGCTTGCCCTCGGCAAATTCTTCGAAGACGCCACGGACCACCGGCTCCATGGTGTTGAAGACATCGTCCTGCGTCACGAAGCTCATCTCGAGGTCGAGCTGGTAGAATTCGCCCGGCAGGCGGTCCGCACGTGGGTCTTCGTCGCGGAAGCAGGGGGCGATCTGGAAATAGCGGTCGAAACCGGCCACCATCAGTAGCTGCTTGTACTGCTGCGGCGCCTGCGGCAACGCATAGAACTTGCCGGCGTGGATGCGACTCGGAACCAGGAAGTCGCGCGCGCCTTCCGGCGAAGAGGCCGTCAGGATCGGCGTCGAGTATTCGGTAAAGCCGGCATCTTCCATGCGGCGACGCATGGAGCGAATGACCTTCGTCCGCTTGACGATGTTGCCATGCAACGTCTCGCGGCGAAGATCCAGGAAACGGTACTTGAGACGCACGTCTTCCGGATAATCCGGCTCGCCGAACACCGGCAGCGGCAGGTCCTTGGCCTGCGCCAGCACGACGATCTCGTTGGCAAACACTTCGATCTCGCCGGTCGGCAGGTTCGCGTTGATGGTCTCGGGCGTGCGGGCGCGGACGAGGCAGTCGACGCGGATCACCCACTCGGCGCGCAGCGTCTCGGCCAGCTTCCGGACAGCCGCACATTCTGCCCAACGTCGCTGGCTCGAAGTTGGCCGCAGGTGTGGGAGCGATAGGCGTGCATGATGATCGTCCTGTCTCGTTGAATCCGTCGGGAACGGCTCCGGAATCTCGCCTCGGGGGCGGCCGGATCTGTGGGCGCGACAAGCGCACGGCAGGGCGGATTTGTCAAGAATTCAGACGATGGATTGCATGCTTCACCGGCTGATCGACGGCCCCTCCGTGGTGCGGAACAAGGTCAGTATCCACGGAAGAATTTTCCATTGCCGGCGTTTTCGAAGCTCGTTGCTTCCGACTTTGCCGGCTTCGTCGGAATAGTGTCATCCGATTGTGGGAGAAGCCTTCGCTCAGGCGGCAGGCCGCACGGCGACTCGCGGGCCATTTTCACCTGCCGACTGAGGGGACGCCTCCATGAGCAAGCAGAAGACCAAGGACCTCCTGGCAAACGCGGTGCATGCCAACAAGCTCACCAGTCGGCAGGGCATTCTCGAACGCCTCTTCACCCTCGCCTTCTCCGGCTTGGTCTATCCGCAGATCTGGGAAGATCCGGCCGTCGACATGGCGGCGCTTGAGCTCGGTCCGGACAAGCGCATCATCACGATTGCTTCGGGCGGCTGCAACGTCATGAACTATCTGGCGGCCTCCCCCGCCGAGATTATTGCCGTCGATCTCAACCCCGCCCATATCGCCCTGCTCAAGCTGAAGCTGACGGCGGCTCGCCATTTGCCGAACCACGAAAGCTTCTTCCGCTTCTTCGGCCATGCCGATGAACGCGAAAATACCGCCCGTTATGACCGCTTTCTGCGCGATCACCTGCCGCAAGATGCCAGGGAGTATTGGGAAAAGCGCGGGCTGATCGGCCGTCGGCAGATCGCCATTTTCACCCGCAACATTTACCGCTACGGCCTGCTCGGTCGCTTCATCGGTGTGATGCACCTGCTCGCCCGCGCCTATGGCAAGAACCCTCGGCTGATGCTGACGGCTCACGGGCTCGACGAGCAGCGGCGACTGTTCGAAGAGAATCTGGCGCCGGTCTTCGATTCCAGGCTTGTCCGCTGGCTCTGCCGCATGCCGGTATCGCTCTACGGTCTTGGCATTCCGCCGGCCCAGTTCGCCTACCTTTCCGCCGATGCCGGCGGCGATCTGGCCGGTCTGCTGCGCCAGCGCCTCTCACGCCTCGCTTGCGACTTTCCGCTTGAGGACAATTATTTCGCCTGGCAAGCCTTTGGCCGCGGCTATGACCGCGAGAACCGTCGCGCCGTCCCGCCCTACCTTACGGGCGACGCCTACGAGGCCGTCCGCGCCAACGCGGATCGCGTGACGGCCATACACGCGTCGATGACCGACCAACTCGCCGGAATGCCGGCCAACAGCCTTGATGGCTACGTTTTGCTCGACGCCCAGGACTGGATGACGCCGGCCCAGATGATCGCCCTGTGGACCGAGATCAGCCGGACGGCGCGCCCCAACGCCCGCGTCATTTTCCGTTCGGCCGGCCTCGACAGCCCGCTCGAGGCGGTCCTGCCCGATGATATCCGCTCGGGCTGGTCCTATGACCCGTCGACCGTGGCAGGTTATGTCGCCCGCGACCGCTCGTCGATCTATGGCGGCTTCCATCTTTATGTGAGGGCGGCATGACCGCGCCGGCCTCGGCCTCCCGGTCATCGGACGGCCAGAAGGTGGCCATGGATCGCATGTACCGGCTGACCCGGCACGTCTATGACGCGACCCGCAAACCCTACCTCCTTGGCCGCGATCGCATGATCGATGCCCTCGATGTTCCGCCGGGCGGTTGTGTGCTGGAGATCGGCTGCGGCACCGGCCGAAACCTCATCGCCGCCGGCCGGCGCTATCCCGGCGCACGTCTTTTCGGCTTCGACATCTCGGCCGAAATGCTGAAGACGGCGCGTCGCAATGTCGAACGGTCAGGCCTCGACATTCGCCTCGCCGAAGGCGACGCCTGCTTCTTCGATCCGGATACGGCCTTCGGAACGGGGTGTTTCGACCGCGTCTATTTCTCCTATACGCTGTCGATGATCCCCGACTGGACGACGGCACTGGCGCACGGTCTCGCCCTGGTCAGGGACGAAGGACGTCTCTCGGCAGTCGATTTCGGATTTTGCGAGGGACTGGGCGCTCCGGCCCGTGCGCTTCTGCACGGTTGGCTTTCCCTTTTCCACGTCGCGCCACGCGCCAATCTGGAAGCGGAAATGGCCCGGCTGGCACAGGCCAATGGCCGCACGCTCAACTTCGAGCGCCCGGTGCGTGGCTATGCCCAATTCGGCACCATCTGTTGATCAGGATCCGCGCGGCAGACCGCTTCAATGTTATGGCCGTCCGGATCGATGATATAGGCGGCATAATAGTTCGCCGCATAGGGACGAAGTCCCGGCCCGCCATTGTCCGCGCCGCCGGCTACCAGCCCAGCCGCATGGAAGGCGGCAACAGCCTCGCGCGTCGAGGCGGAAAAGCCGACATGGAGATGTCCCTTGCGGCTTGCATCCGACAGCCAGAAGCCGGCATGCCCATCGCGGCCGTAGCCGGCATTCGACGCGCTGGCAGCTCCTGAGGCAATGCGCGTAATCAACCGCGCGATGCCAAGTGGTTCCAGTAACGCGTCATAGAAGGCGACAGAACGGCGGATGTCCGTCACCGGACAGTCGATATGATCAAACATTACGGTTCAGGGGCGGACGGCAGCAGGGGGCTGTCGCCCGCCCTTTCATTCTGGCTTGTGGCAGACAGCCTCGATGTTGTTGCCATCGGGGTCCAGAACAAAGGCGGCGTAATAGTTGGGATGATAATGCGGTCGAAGTCCTGGCCCACCGTTGTCACGACCGCCCGCTGCCATGGCCGCGGCATAAAAGGCATCAACGGTGGCACGATCCTTGGCCACGAAGGCGACGTGGAAATGCGTGATCTCGCCGGCCGGCCGGCCGGCCGCGACCCAAAAATCCGGCTTGCCGTCGCTACCGTAGCCGGCGAACGCGTCGCCGCCTGTTTCCTCGGCAGAGACGGACATCACCACCGAGACGCCGAGCGGAGCTAAAGCCTTGTCGTAAAAGGCCTTTGACTTGTCATAGTCAACGGCCGGAAAGCCCATGTGATCCAGCATTTTTGTCTCCCTTGTTGATGGCGGTAGACATAGCTGTTAACCCCGCCAACCTCTGTCAGGATTGGCTACTGACGCAAACTATCAGGATTCCTCGAAACCGGTGAGCACCCCAACCGCGTTGTGGCCGATATCCTCGACAGCGTAACCGCCTTCCTGCACGAAGAGCGTCGGCCGGCCTAGGCGGGCTATGCGGGCGCCGATCTTCGGATAGTCCTCGCGTTTCAACCGGAACTTTGAAATTGGGTCGCCCTCGAAGGTATCGAGACCGAGCGATATGACGACGACATCCGGCCCGAAGGCTTCTATCGCCCGGCAGGCATCCTCGAGCGCGCCGCCCCAGGTCTTCCAGTCAGTCCCGAACGGCATCGGCAGGTTGAGGGCGAAGCCTTCGCCTTCCCCTTCGCCTGTTTCGTCGGCGCGGCCGGAGAAGAAGGGATAGGCAAAGCGCGTGTCGGCGTGGAGATCCACCGTCTGCACGTCGTTGCGCCGATAGAAGATCTCCTGCGTGCCGTTGCCGTGATGGTAGTCGACGTCGAGGATGGTGACGCGGTGCGCCCCGTGATCCAGGAACCACTGGGCGGCCACGGCGGCATTGTTGATGAAACAATAGCCGCCCATGGTCGATGATCCCGCATGATGCCCTGGTGGCCGACAAAGCGCATAGGCGGCCCTCTCGCCGCCATGAATCAACTCGGCGGCTCCCACCGCCGACCACACCGCCGACTGAACCGCCTCCCAAGTCCCTTCGACGAAGGAGCCACCGCCGTCGAAGGAATAGTAGCCCATCAGGCCGTTGACGTGTTCCGGCCGAATATCCCGCTGACCACGCGCCGGCCACACATAGGGCATGGTCGGGCCAGTTCGCCCCTCGGCAAGCCAGAGCGTCCAGAAGTCGGCCATGAACTGGAGATACCCGGCGTCATGCACTCTGGCCGCCGCCGCCACGGCGTCGATGGGGGCCGCCTCGATCACGTCGCCGAGACCGACCGCCGCAATCCGCTTCAGAATGAAGTCAACGCGGGCCGGCAGCTCGAAAGCGGGCGTGATGACTCCGGCGTTGAGTTCCTGATTGTTGATATGAAGCCGGTGGCGGGAGGAACAGACGGTTTTCATGGCAAGAGCTTTTCGACGCGCCGACGGGCTGCCGCCGGTTCCACGTTGACAGTAACGGGTCGACGACGGACGGCAAAGCGAAACTGATGTTCTGCGACCGTTAGCCCCCGACGCGGCAGTGGCGGGCGAAGACTGGCCGCTGGAAGACGTCGTAGCCGACCAGCATGAGGTCTGACGCGCCTTTGCCGATGTCGCCGATGGCGTCGCCGGGCGTGCGGCCGACTCTCAGAACGGGAATGGTGGGCGCCGCACTGTCCGGATGCAGCGCCGAACTGCGAATGCTGTCGGCAGTCGACCAATTGCCGAAGCTGGCGCCAGCGCCGGCCAGGAAGCGCCCAACGCTCTGCCTGAGGTCGATCACGTCGCGCACCACCCCCTTGTTGGGCGGATAGAGAACGGCAATGGGTTGGCCGTTGTCGGCACTTGTTAGCGTCGGGCCGATGTAAAGACGGAAGGAGTTGATGGTCGGATTGTCCGGCAATTCAATCGCTGCCGGCGAAGTGAAGGTAACGGTATCGACGGTGGGCGTTTCTATTTCGCCCCACAGGCGGGCGTGGTCGGACGTTCCCGGCAGGCTGCCTGTCGCCTCGATGAAGCCGAGTGCCGTTGTCGTCCCGTCGACGTCGGCCGCCGAGCCGAGATAGATGGAGAAGCCGCCCTTTGCCTCGTCAAGCAGACGGTATCGCTCGGTCAGCGCCACTTCCAGCGCCGAGCGAACCGCCGCCCTCCCCGAGGCGTCGAGGTGCCCCCACAGGCGGCGCGTCAGAAGCTGCGTCGCCTGCGCCTGCTCAAGGCTCCAGGCGTGTTGCTCGTCCTCGCCGGCCGGCATGGGGGCCGTCATCGCCGCCATCAGGCTCCGAGCCAGCGCGTCGGCGTGGCGCAACGGATGCGCCGGATCGCGGTCGGCACCATCATCGGTCAGGAGATAATGGAGAATGTGATAGGTCGAGTTGGCATCGTGTTTGGTCTCGAAGGCGCGCGGCGTGCCCATGCGGGCGCCCCACATGCCAGACTCCGGATCCTGCGTCGCGTCGAGCCAGTCGCGAAACGCCTCGTGCCAGGCTGGCGTGAAACGATAGGTGCCGGTCGTTTCGAACAGATCAACGTAGGCGAGCTCCGAAATGGCGGGGCCGTAGACGCCCGGCCCTGGGAGGTGCTCCGCCCAGAAGCGAGCGGTGTAAAGATGGGCGTCGAGATAGGCGCGGAGGGACTCCGGCGTAGCCATGGCGTCCAGGAAACGAAGAGGATAGCGGAGCCGCAGCGGCTCTCCAATTTCCGTGGCCAGCCTGTCAAGCGCCTCGACGACGTTGAGCGTTGGCGCGACAAATGTGAACGCTGGATAGTCCGGGCTCATGAAAGCACCCGTCGTCGGGTCCTGGCGGGACAGAAGAAATTCGTAGCGCGCCTTCGCGGACGTATCGGCTGGCATTTTGACCATACCGTCGCCGCTTTCCATTTGGTATCGCAACCGACGCAAGGTCGAATAGGCGTCGAGATAGTTGCCGTCGGAGAGCTTCTTGACGATGCCGAGCATCCTGAACTCGAACTCGGCCATGTAGTAACCGTCGGCCTTGAGTTCGGCGTTGCGATGAAAGAGATAGGGCACCGAGCCAAATATCTGGTGAGCCTGGTAGCCGAGAACGCCCACTGCCGCGATGGTGGCAGCAAAAATGGCCACTGTAAGCTTCAACTTCTGTCCCCGCATCGCGCTCCCCCGACATCGTCTCTTGGCTTGGAGCCGAAGTGGGCATGCCGTGCGACGGCAACAAGTGCGGGTTAATAACCATGGCGACATGCTCCGACACGCACCAAAGGCGAAGTCATCGGCCAACTCCTCGGCGGTTCCGGTTGTCGGCCTGCGGGGCTGTCGGGCATCCCGCGCCTTGCCGCAGCGCGCGAATTTTCCTCCGCTGTGTCTTGCCTTTCTCGGCGGTTCGGGCGAAATCGCCCGACCATGCTGATCATCTCCGATCTAACCTATCGCATTGCCGGCCGTACTCTCATCGAGGGCGCCTCCGTCACCATCCATGATGGTGCCAAAGTCGGCCTCGTCGGCCGCAACGGCACCGGCAAGACGACGCTGTTCAATATCATCGCCGGTGAGCTTTCGCCCGAGAGCGGCACTATCGATCTCAAGCGCGGCGCCCGTATTGGCCGGGTCGCTCAGGAGGCTCCAGGCTCGGACACGTCGCTGATCGACTTCGTGCTGGCCGCCGACACCGAACGCACCGCGTTGATGACCGAGGCCGAGACGGCTGCCGACCCTCATCGCATCGCCGAAATTCAGGTGCGGCTCGCCGACATCGAGGCGCATTCAGCCGAGGCGCGAGCCGCCACCATCCTGTCCGGCCTGGGCTTTGATTCGGCCGACCAGCGACGCCCGTGCTCCGACTTTTCCGGCGGCTGGCGAATGCGCGTGGCGCTGGCCGCCGTGCTGTTCACCGAGCCTGATCTTTTGCTGCTCGACGAGCCAACCAACTATCTCGACCTCGAAGGTACGCTCTGGCTGACCAACTACGTCCAGCGCTACGCTTATACGGTCGTGCTGATCAGCCACGACCGCGACCTGCTTGACAGCGCCGTCGATCACATCTGCCATCTGTCCGACGGCAAATTGACGCTGTGGAAAGGCGGCTATAGCTCGTTTGCCCGCCAGCGACAGGAGAAGCTGCTGCTGCAGGAAAAGGCGCGCGAAAAGGTTGAGGCACGGCGCAAGCACCTGCAGGCCTTCGTCGATCGCTTTCGCTACAAGGCGAGCAAGGCGACGCAGGCGCAATCACGCATCAAAATGCTGGAAAAGCTCGATATTGTCGATGCCGTATTGGAGGACAACGTCCGGCAGATCAGTTTCCCCAATCCCAAGGCCAAGCTGGCGCCGCCCATCGTCACCTACGACAAGGTCGATCTCGGCTACGATCTCGAGAAACCGGTTCTGAAGCGTCTGACGCTGCGCATCGACGACGACGACCGCATCGCCCTCTTGGGCAAGAACGGTAACGGCAAGTCCACCTTCGCTAAGGCTCTGGCCGATCGATTGGAGCCGTTCTCGGGCAACATCGTCAAGGCCGGCAAGCTGGAGATTGCGTTCTTTGCCCAGCATCAACTCGACGAGCTGCATCCGGACGAGACGGCCGTCGCCCATGTTCGCCGCCTGATGCCGGATGCGCCCGACGCCCGCGTTCGGTCGCGCGTCGCCCAGATGGGCCTCGACACCAACAAGATGGATACGCCCGCTCGCGAACTCTCAGGTGGCGAGAAGGCCCGCCTGCTCCTCGGTCTTGCCACTTTTCACGGGCCGAACCTGCTGATCCTCGACGAGCCGACCAACCATCTCGACATTGACAGCCGCGAAAGTCTGATCCAGGCCCTCAACGAGTTCGAGGGCGCCGTCATCCTGATCAGCCACGACCGGCATCTGGTCGAGGCAACCATGGATCGTCTCTGGCTGGTGGACAAAGGCACCATCACGCCGTTTGACGGTGACATGGACGACTACAAACGCTTTATCCTTTCTGGCCCCGGCGATGCCGATCGGGCAGTGAAAGGCGACGATCAGAGGGTCACCAATGCCGATCGCCGCCGTCTCGCCGCCGAGCGGCGCACTCAGCTCGCTCCGCTCAGGAAGCGCATCCAGGGCATTGAAGCGGAAATGGACAAGCTGAGGAAATTGATCGGTCGGATTGACCTCGCGCTCGCCGACCCTGCCCTGTTTACGAGCGATCCCGCCAAGGGCGCCAAGCTCTCCAAGGAGCGAGCCGACGCCGTTCGCGGTCTGGATACGTTCGAAGAGGAATGGCTGACGCTCTCGGCCGAATACGAGGAGGCTGAGGCGGCGGAGAACTGATCGCCGCCAACCGCTTTTGCCTTGTCTCGCGAGCCTGTATTGTCAATCCCATCTGCCTCTCCGGACGACCGCCATGACGACCGCTTTCACGCCTCTCGACATCGCCTCCTTCGTCTGGTTCCTGGCCATGTGGTTCGGACAGGCCTGGCTCACCGAAAAGAGCCCCTGGGCCAAGCACTCGCTCACCCATTTCATCAACATCGGTCGGCATGGCTGGGTGCGACAGGCGGCGACGCGCGACTTGCGCATGGTCGATACGGCCATTGTCGCCGGCCTGCAAAACGGGACGGCCTTCTTCGCTTCGACATCGCTCCTGGCCATCGGCGGTGGGTTCACCCTGTTGAACTCCGTCGATCACGCGGTCGGCGTGGTCTCTGCGCTTTCGGACCTAACAGCCACCAATCGCATTGCCTTTGAATACAAGGTGTTGGGACTGCTCGGTATCTATGCCTATGCCTTTTTCAAGTTCGGCTGGGCCTATCGCATGTTCAACTTCGGCTCGATCCTGCTTGGTGCGCTGCCGCCGCCGGACGAGGCCGAGACCGTCGAAATGGACAAAGCGGTGGCGCGGGCGTCGGCGATCATTGTCGTGGCGGGCACCAACTTCAACCGCGGCCTCCGTGCCTTCTTCATGTCGATCGGTTATCTCGGCTGCTTCTTCGGACCGTTGCCGCTGATCGCTACGTCGGCCTTCATCGCTGTGGTGCTTGCCCGCCGCCAGTTTACCTCCAATGCCGTCAAGGCCATGAAGAGATACGAATGACCGACATCGATCCGCACCGCGTCAAGGCCGGCCGAATCCGCGACGCCCTGCTTCTGATGGCGACCGAGTCACCCGCCGGCAAGCCGATTGGCCCCGACGCCGTGGCCCGCGCCATCGTCGGCAAGAACGAAAAGGTGTGGCGTCGCCTGATGAAGCCGATCAAGGACGAAGCGGTGCGCCTCGCCAAGGACGGCAAGGTGATTCTGCTGCGAAAAGGCAAGCCGGCCGACCCAGATCGTGTCCGCGGGCTTTACCGCATTCGTCTCAGAGCCGAAGGAGAGTCGATGCCGGCTTACGAAGCGCCCAAGCCGGACGATGACCTGCTGGACGACGACTTCATATCGGATGACGACGAGGCGTGAAGCGGTGCCTCAGGGGCGCGGCAGCAACGCGTCCGTATAGCCAGCGAAGCGATAGGCGACGAGGCCGATCCACTCGCGGATGGCCAGGTCGGTCATGGTCAGCCCTTCCGCGGCGGTACGGCCACCGAACCAGTTGGTATCGGCGCCGTTGCGGTAGTCGACCGGCCAGGCAATGACGCCATTCCAACCGGCAGCGCGGAACGTGCCCATGGCGCGCGGCATGTGGAAGGCGGAAGTCACCAGCAACCATTGTTCCTGCGGCGTCGGCTCGACGGCGGAAAAGCTGAAGACCGCGTTCTCGTGCGTATTGCGAGAGCGGTCTTCAATGGTAATTCGCGTGGCGGGCACGCCAAACTCGATCAGCAAATCGCGGGCAATGACGGATTCTGCGGTTTCGGTGTTGGCAAACACGCCATTGGAGCCGCCCGACAACACAATGCGAGCCTGAGGATACCGCCGAGCAAGTTCAGCGGCAACAATGATCCGCTCGGCTCCGTCAATCAGCTCGGGCGAATGCCGCTCGGTCGACAGGCCGGTATCAATCACGCCGCCGAGTATCAGAATGCCGGCTGGGTTAAGGCGATCAGGATCGGCCGGGGTCGAGAATTGCTGTTCGAGCGGTCGCAACAAGATCGTTGGAAGGCCGGTCCAGGCGCAGACGACAAGAACGCCGAGGGCAATACCGATGAGTTCCGAGCCCCGCCGTCGCCAACCAAACAGTCGTAATTCCGCACCGAGCAACAGCGCCAGAATAAGCGCGTTTGATGGGCGCAGGAAAAGGAAACCGAGCTTGGAGAGCACATAGAACATCTAGTCGCCCCCCTTCTTAAGGCATAGCAAGTTCGGACTACTGAGGAGTCAGAACCTTCCCGGGAACGTTGCCGATGGCGCCATTGTAGGAGATTTCACACCAGCGTGCATCGAGCAGGGCAAGCTGAGCCTTGCGGCTACCAAACTGCCAAGAGCCGAAGGGAATCTCGTCACGACACCACCGCAGCACGATGCCCTTGGCATCACCGGGAATCGTGCCTTTCCTCGCCGCCTTCTCGCTCATGTCGGCATAAAGCGAGGTCGGCTTACCGTCGCGAAGCGCATAGGTCATGTCATACGGACTGGCCGACTGCGCCAGCGCCGCCCCAGCCGAAAGGCCCAAGCCAATCGAAAGGACAATCATTCTAAAGCCGGTCAATCTCGTTCTCCCAGCCGAAACGGGGCTCGCAGCTTCCTCGGCGTGGACATGACCCGAGGAACGCGAAGCGGTCAATGCGTTGATCGATCTAGTGCGTTCGGCGAACTGATTGAAACATAAGCTCGACAAACGAGCATCGAGACTTTTTGACCGAGTCCCAACTTTTGACGGGACGGTCGTCCGGATCGGCGGACTTCTGACAAAGAGGGCGGCCGATGAGGCCGCCCTGGGGTGTTCAAATGTCCGAAGCCGTGCGGACCACCCGGCCAACGAGACCGTAAGCGATGCCTTCCTCGGCGCTCATCCAATAGTCGCGATCGGTGTCCTTCTCGATGCGCTCGACGGGTTGGCCTGTCGCATCG
Source organism: Pseudomonadota bacterium (assembly GCA_018262505.1). Classification (GTDB taxonomy): domain Bacteria; phylum Pseudomonadota; class Alphaproteobacteria; order Rhizobiales; family Pleomorphomonadaceae; genus Pleomorphomonas. Next base: position 29,857 of record JAGSYV010000013.1, on the reverse strand, counting down.
GCAAAGATCCGGTTGAGACGGTCGCGCATCTTGAGGATCTCCCGCGCTTGGATCTCGATGTCGGTGGCCATGCCGCCGGTACCACCGGACGGTTGATGCAGCAGGAAACGCGTGTTGGGCGTGCAGAACCGCCGCTCCCTGGGAACCGACACATAGATCAGTGCGCCGGCGCTCGCCACCCAGCCCGTCCCGATGATGTTCACGGGGGCTGGGACAAACCCGATCATGTCATGGATCATGTCGCCGGACTCAACGTGCCCGCCAGGCGACGACACGATGACGGTGATGGGGTCGGTGGCGCTCGCTTCGGCAAGCGCCAACAGGCGCGCGGTCACATCCTTCGCCATCTCCTGGCTCACCTGGCCGGTGATCAGAACCGTGCGCGACTTGAAGAGATACTTGTCGACCTGCGGTGCTTGGGTCGCGTCCTTGGCCTTCTCGTTCGGGCCTCGTGACTCGCAAATCCTGATGAACCCATTCGTATCTCATCAGGGGAGCGGACGGCAACCCGACCGGACGGACAGGGTGAACGGCGCACTCATTGATCGAGATAAGCACGCAGAGCAACGAGCGACAGATCCCGCGTGCCGGTTTCTCTCAGCATGCAGCCAGCCACAGCACCGCCAAAGCCGGTTCCGCCCTGCCAGAACCCACTCTCCACGTCGCAGGTGGTATCGCGCACTGTCAGCCAAGCCTTCTGACCGGTCTTGAGCTTGTCTTTTGCTTCATTTTCGAGGCCCGCGAGCAGCGCCTTATAATCGTCGTTGAGACGCTCGTCCCAGATGGTGGACTCGCGCTCGAGACAAGCAGCCATCATGACGGTGTTATCGTTGCCCGGTTCGGCGAGGCAGGGATCGGATACCACCCCGACGCAGCGAAGCGTGCTTGCCCCCTCCTCCCCCGCCTTGTCGATACAGGCGGCGATGATGTTGCGGTCGGCATCGGTCGGCTCGGCTGGGTTGTTGTCCTCAGCCCGGAGGGGGCCGGCAAAAATCGCGGCTACCGTGAAACAAAGGATGACAGTCCGCCGCATTTGCACCTCCCGGGAGCAACGCACGTTCCGACGAACGCAGAAGCGTCACTTCGTTTCTTTGTTGTCGCATGGTTTTTGCGGAAAGCCGATTCTCACTTTTCCGCCCGACGCTTCTAGCCCTCTGGGTGGAGCTGTCCCTGCAGGAAGGCTTGCCACTCACGGATCGACCCATTGAAAACGTTGCGGTCGACCCGCCCGCGAATACCTGCTACCCGCCCGGCTTCGGTATGCTGCCAGAAATTCCAGCGCAAGCTGGGATCGCGGACCACCGGATGCCCCTTGTAGGAGGCTATCCAAACAAAGTAGCCCGGAAAAGCCCCCCTGAGGCGATCGTTATAGAAGCTGATCGACGTGTAGATGATCGGCCGCTTGCCGTAGTAGCGCTCAATGGCGTCGAGCCAGGTTCGTACTTCCGGAATGATCGCTTCGCGCGGCGGATGGCCGGGACAGTTTTTGGAATCGACCCACTCGATGTCGAGCACCGGCGGCAGCGCATAAGGGTCGTAAGGCACGTGTTGCAGGAACCAGCTCACCTGTTCCACGGCAGGCCGGCAGAAATACCAGAAATGATAGGCGCCGCGCGGCAGCCCCGCCATGGCCGCGCCGTACCAGTTGGCGTCGAACTTGGGGTCGTACCAGTCGCCACCCTCGGTGGCCTTCAGCCAGGCAAAGGCGGTGTTGTCGGCCACCACGGAGCGCCAGTTGATATCGTCCTGATAATAGGAAACGTCGATGCCCTTCACCGGATAGTCGTCGGGGCCTGGCGGGCCGAAATCAAACAGCGCACAGGCCGATAGGCCAAAAGCAACCGAGCCGAGGGCGATCGGATTTACCAGACGAGCGGCAAGGCTGGCCCAGCGGCCTGCCTCGACTGGCGATTTGCCACCGCGGCGCCGCTTCCTCCGAAAAGCCTTCTTCACCCAAGCAAAATCCATGACGCGAGTCCGAGGAACGCCAGAAAGCCCACGACATCGGTCACCATCGTCACGAAAACCCCTGAAGCCACTGCCGGATCGATATCGAACCGCTCAAATGCCAGAGGTATCAGGATGCCGGCCGTTGCCGCAGACAACAGATTGACGATCATCGCTACGCCGATCACACTCTCCCAGAGCCATGTCCTGGTACCAAAGCGCGGCCGCCGCTCCGACGATCACTGCAAAACTGCCGCCGTTGAGTAAACCAACACTTAATTCTCGACCGAAAATCCGCCAAACATCGTGTGCATCGAGATCGCGGGTGGCCAGAGCCCGCACCGTCACGGTCATGGTCTGCGTCGCCGCATTGCCGCCCATCGAGGCGACGATCGGCATCAGCACGGCGAGCGCCACCATTTTCGAGATCGAGCCGGAGAACATGCTGATCACCGATGAGGCAAGGAAAGCGGTCAGCATGTTGACCAAGAGCCAGACCCATCGTGTGCGGAGCGTGTAAAACACTGAGTCGGAGATCTCCTCGTCACCGACGCCCGCCAAGGCGCGGATATCCTCTTCGGCTTCCGCCTGGATCACGTCCAGAACATCGTCGACGGTGATGACGCCCACCAGCCGCTCTGCCTCGTCGACCACCGCCGCCGAGACGAGGTTGTAGCGCTCGAACATGCGCGCCACGTCTTCCTGGTCGTCGGTGGCGAACACGCGTTGCCGCTCGTCGTTCATGATATCGGCCATTCGCGTTGGCCGCGGCGCGCGCAGAAGCCGATTGAGCGCCACGCCTCCCAGGAAACGGAACCCGGGATCGATGACGAAAACCTCATAGAACTCGTCTGGCAGGTCCTTGTGCTCCCTCAGGTAGTCGATGGTCTGCCCGGCGGTCCAGAAGGGTGGAACGGCAATGAAATCGGTCTGCATCCGCCGACCGGCCGTCTCCTCGGGAAAATCGAGGCTGCGACGCAATGCCATGCGATCGACCGCCGGCAGCTTGGCAAGGATCTCCTCCTGATCCGCATCGTCGAGATCCTCGAGGATATAGACCGCGTCGTCTGAATCGAGGTCACGGACACCCTCTGCGACCGCCTCGGGCGACAGTTCCTCGATAAGCTGGACGCGGACGGTTTCATCGACCTCGGTGAGCGCCGCGAAGTCGAAATGCTCCCCGAGCAACTGGATGAACGCACGCGCTCATCGGCCGATAGCGCTTCAATGATGTCGCCGACGTCGGCCTCGTGCAGGTCGGCGGCCAGCGCCGTCACAGTCCGAGCATCGGCCGCCTCGATCACCAAGTGGATCGCGTCGAGGAAAAGCGGATCAAGCTCGCCATCTTCTGCCCTGAGCGGCGGCAAACCGCTTAGGCTGATCGTTTCAGGCGCGTTGGGCTCGGCTTCGGCCATGGCGCGTCTCCCACGGATTTGAGGTGGCGAACAGATTGAATCGACGACGGTTGGCATCGCTGCTCTGGAGTTAAGTCTGACAAACCGGACGGCGCAAGGAAGAAATTCCAACCGCTAGGACAGGACTGCCAAATCTATCAAGGAATTCGCCCGTGGTTGCTGTCCCGCACGCGGCCCTTCAAAGCCTGGAAACATGCCTTGAGCCAAACCAATGGGCGCCATCTAGTTCGTTGCCGTGGTGTCTTCCGACCGTGTCGGCCAAGTCATTTGGAGCAAACTCGTCGCTTGCTCGGCGGGCACGGCGCGGCTGAACAGGAATCCCTGTCCCTGATGGCAACCCAGCAGTTTAAGGGTCTCGGCCTGCGAGGCTTCTTCGATGCCTTCGGCAATGGTCTTCATGCCGAGCCCCCGCCCGAGGCCGATCATTGCGCGTATGATCATGGCCTGGCGCGCATCGTCCAGGAAGGACGACACAAAGCTGCGGTCGATCTTGAGCTTGTCAAATCTCAGTCGTGATAGTTGCGACAGACTGGAATAGCCGGTGCCGAAGTCGTCAATGGCAATGTGAACCCCCGCTTCCCTGAGTTCGTCGAGCAACACGGCGACGAGCTGGACATCTTTGACAAACATCGACTCGGTGATTTCCACCTCGAGCTGGTTTGGAGAAAGCCCTGTTGTCGCAAGCGTATCGAGCATTTGCCTCCCAAAGCTGCGATTGCTGAACTGCGTCGGCGACACATTGAAGGATAGCCTGACACCGCGTGGCCATTTGGCGGCATCCTGGCATGCCTGGGTGAACAATACGTTCGAAAGCTCACCGATCATGCCGGTTTCTTCAGCCAATGGAATGAACTCCGCTGGCGAAACAAAGCTGCCATCAGGTCGGCGCCATCGCGCCAAAGCTTCAAAGCCGATTATCCGACCTGAGGTCAGATCGATCATCGGCTGATAATAGGGACGCACCTCTCCGGCCTTGAGCGCCGCTCGCAGTTGCTTGTCGAGCTCCGCATATCTCGCGGTCGCCTCATCGACGGCCGTGTCGAACCATTTCATTTCGTTGGAATGCTCCCTTTTTGCGGCGGAAGCCGCAGAAAGCGCGCATCGAAGAAGATATTTTATGTTGGCGGCGTCATCCGGATATCGGGCCATCCCGACGTAAGCCGAAACTTCGTAAGAGCGGCCGTTGATCTCGATCGGCTCAGCTACTTTCTTGATCGCCCGGCGGGCCAGCTTTTCCCAATCTTTCGTTATCGAGCTTTCTTGGGCCGCGTAAAACTGATCGCCTCCGAGGCGGAACAGATAGCAGCCGATAAAGATGTCCCGCAGTCGGTCGGCGATGACGGCCAAGATCTCGTCGCCGATCTCGTTTCCTTGAAGATCGTTGATATGCTTAAAGCCTTGGATATCGATCACCATGGCCATGTGGGGTTTTCCAGTCTTGCCGTCTTCTCTCAACCGATCGACCTGCTGTTTGAGACCGATGCGATTGGGGAGGCGAGTCAGGGGATCGTGCGCCGCAATCCAGGACACGTCCCGTTCGGCACGCCTGCGGTGGGCAACCTCGACCTTCAGGTCGTGAAGCCGGCGATAGCCGAAAGCGAAGCCCAAGATCCCAACGATGAGCAGCGCGATAAACAGTTCATCCGCCTGCATGAACTCATGACTGTCTATAAAGGCGGCCAACTTCTCGTATAACTCAAGCCACCAGGCGGCGGCAAAAAGGAAGACACCGATGAAAACGAGGACTGCTGCATCTCGGGTTGCTCTTCCCACCCTTAAAGGCCGCATTTTCTCACCTCTCGCCACGCATTCGCGATCCGCAACGCGGCGCATATGAATTGATAGATACAAAAAAACACAACCCTAACAAGCAGACTTTATACCCTGACACCGAATTAATGAATGGTTTACAATGTGGCTCGATGCATTTGGAGGGCGGCCATTAGTTGATCTGTCTGCGCTGAGAATAATGCGATCGGGCCTCTTGCGCTGCGTCACCGGAGCGTGGTTGGTAAATATTTAGCACTTTGCGCCGACATAAAGAATTTTCGTGCAGCGACCGAAGACAAAAGACCAGATTTATTAAGAGAATATCATATCGAATTGAAAATCTGAAACTCTGCGGCAGAACTTGAGTGACGGAAGAATTTTATACGGGTACGTCAGCGTTTAATTCATTTCTTCATAAGTAATTCATTGTAATATTGAGATAAATCTGCGTTTATGTCCAGATAATGGATGTGTATTTCTAATAATATAGACGAATTATACTTTATTCGAAGAAATTGAAATTCTACAGAATAGAAACACCGGGAGCCCTGTCGGCCACTTTCTACGACGGGCGAAGAAGGGTAACAAGTCGGCCTTTGGTCACCTTAAGGTTGAGCGCATTGTCTTTTGTTCTGAACTGACCAGCAGGGAAATTTCCACCCTGCCCGCTTCCAGAAAATTCTCCGGAGTAACACAGGGACGGTCGACATGCTTTAGGGGCGTTAGCTGAGGTGGCACGAAAGTAAAGCGCAAAGTGCGTTGCTTCTCTCGAGAAGGCACAAAAACCAGGCACTTACGAGCCTGGCTGACGTCGCCCCTAGGATTTATCCAGTTCTGAGTTCGTTTCCGGTGTTGGTTTTGTCCTGACGGACGACGGTGTCGGGCGTCGGCGTGGAGCCTGTCATTTGGCGGAGCGCCAGAGCCCGACGGGATGGGAAGGTCGCCGCAAACTCGGACGGCGTACGCCAGTCGATCTGGGTATGCGGGCGAGACGTGTTGTAATCGGCCCTCCAATTCGCCAGCGCAGCTCTTGCTTGGGCCAGCGAGGAGAACAGTGTCTCGTTGAGCAACTCGTCGCGAAGGCGGCCGTTGAAGCTCTCGATGAAGCCGTTCTGCATCGGTTTGCCCGGCGCAATGTAGTGCCATTCGACCACGGCCTTTTCGGCCCAGGTGAGGATGGCGTTGCTGGTGAACTCGGTGCCATTGTCGGAGACGATCATCTTCGGCTTGCCGCGTTCGACGATCAGCCGATCGAGCCCGCGAGCCACACGCATACCGGACAGTCCCTTCAGCGCGACATTGTCCAGCATGGCTTCGGCCAGCATCCGCTTCAGCTTGGCATTCTCGTCCTCAAGTGCCTTCAGTCGCTTGGCATCGCTGACGTCCATGCCGCCGTATTTGGCTTTCCATTTGTAGATGCTGGCGTCGCTGACGCCGTGCTTGCGGCATAGTTCCGCGACAGGCACGCCGCTCTCGCGCTCCTTCAGGATGCCGATGATCTGCTCTTCGCTGAAACGACTGCGTCTCATGTTCTGGTCCTCTCAATGGGCCAGAACGAACTTCAAACCGGATTAGGCGCAAGGGACAACGTCACTCCTAGGCGGTGATCTCAAGTGCAGCCCTATTAATTACAAGAGGAAATTTACTTTAAGCCATCTCGTACAACACCGCGGAGAATCGGCCCGAAGGCACGAAAATGCAGGCTCTCCAAGATGATGCCGTTGGTATTGGCAGTCATGGCCGCATTGACCTTTCCCCCTTCATATTGTCCTTCGTACCAACCTCGTTGCGGGTCGTTGAGGGGAAGGGCCGCCGTCTGAAGGACAGGCGCATAATCGTCATCGACCAATGCTGCCCAGGAAAACGCGGCCTTGGTGTTGAAGGTCCGCATTCCGGGTAGCGTCTCGCCCTTTCCGGTCAACACCGCCCAGGGCGTGCCGTTGCCGTAGACGGTTGAGTAGCTAAAGAAAGGCGGTTGATCGAGATGCCCCTCGCTCACGGCAGTGACTGTCCCCTTGGTAAGGTAGCGCTGTTTCTGGGCATAGTATATTTGCCGTCCAAAGGCTTCCATCAAACCGTCTAGTCCAAATTCCAGGCCAGTCAGGAAATAAGGCTCGCTGGTGGCAAAGACAGGAGCATCAAACTGTTTCTGAGATCGCTCATCATAGGGTACGCGAACGCCCTCCACCGAAGCAAAGGCGACGTGTGCGAGACCATAACCGGCAAAGAGTGCATCTGCGCCCAGTAGTAGGACGCCCCGCGCGGCATATTGCTCGTAGCCGAGGCGCCCTTCCTGCGTGTCCTTGAGGCTACCATCCGGCTCGACCGCTCCCCCTCGCAGGTATCCATCGCGGACGAGGCGCCCGAGGTTCCAGCGTTCGATAACGGCCCAGACCGCTGCCGACTGTTCGGGATAAGCGCGCGCAACGGCGCTCAAAGCCACCGCCATGCGTCCTATGTCGAGGCCGGACCACCCGATACCGACAGTGGTCGGATTGTTGTTGTAGTCGACCATCGACAACGTTCGCGTATGGTAAGCCTTATTGGGCAACGCGCCATCATAGAGAGGCAGATGCGCGAGACTCGCCAGCATCAGCGCGCAACGTCGATCGAATTCGGCCCTATCGATGATCCCGAGGCGTTCGGCCGCCATCAGCGCGAAAACATAGGATGCCGTGTCCCACATCGTGGTCGATGGATAACGGTCGGCGGCATTGGCCAGCCCAGTACCGGGATCGACGTTGTTCTCGAAATAATGCCAGGCCAAGCGCGCCCATTGAAGCTCGTCCGGTTGCAATGAGCGCGGCACTCTAAGCTTCAGCGGATCGGGCGTCACGAGCAACCGCTCGGCCTCGATTACGCTCGCGTTTGCAGGCTCTTCCCGGTTCAGCACATCCGCATCGACAGCGACGATCAACGCCATCGCCGAGAGAAGGCCGACGATGAAAATAATGTGGCTGCGAGCTCTCCAAAGCCCCTCACGGAAGGTCATTGTTTTCCTCCATCGGTCGCCAGAAAGCAGCCCGGATTATACCGAGCATGGCAAAAACGTTATTGAGGCCCCAGAACGCGTTGGATAGCAACCCCGCCGTCGAGTAGGTCCTGAAACCGCCCAGTTGCAGTCCGACGGCCAACACCAGCCCGGAAAGCGTCAAAAACACCACCGCGATTTGTGGGCGAACAATCGACAGATGTCGTCCGGTCTGGCGCTGCTTGGGGGTCACAGGAAAGCTGATCTTCTGTCCGCGCAAAGCCGTCCACAACGCTCTGAAATTGATAGGGAAAAAGGAAAGGTAGCTCGACTTCGCCGCATAACCGGGCACCCCCCAAGTGCCGATCATCATCGCCAGTTCGAGTGACATTACAAAAGGCAGAAAGTGTATGAAAAAATCTCCCGAATATGCCTTAACCGGCGATATATTGAAATAAAAATAGATCATCGGCGATATAAGGAAAACTATATTCCATATAGATCCAAGATATGACCAGAACGTCGCAGTATACATTACCTTCTGACGCAACGTAAGTCCTGGTCGAATAATCGGATTATCATTGAATGCAATATCAAGAGTCCCTCCGGCGTACTTGAAGCGCTGAACAGTCCAGCTCAACAGATCCTGCGGTGAGAGCATCTTTGATTCGATGTAAGGATGGAGAACAGATTTCCATCCACGTTCACGATCGGAGTGCAGCTCGATCGACGTGTATATGTCCTCGGAAACGTGAAACTTGTAAGGAGTGAACTCGTGTTCGTGGGCAAGGCCGCTACGGATCATGGCTTCGACCGGACCGGCGAGCGCGGTCTCTCCGCTGTGGCGTGCAGCCTTGCGGATCGATTTCAGAGCAAGACGATCGATTTGGGCGCCATATGCCCTGAGGGCCGCTTCGAGCACTGCCTCGCGCCGATGAATCGAACCGGCGCCGCAACAGAAGGCTGCGTTGGCCCAGTTCCGCCGCCGCAAGATCACGTCGTAGAACATCTTGGGATCGTTGACGTAAGGATCGTAGCCGATGGAGATCGGCCCCGCGATCGCCTCCACCGCACGCCCAATCCAGCGGCCCGGCGCATAAAGCCGTTTGCCCAACCAGTCGGGTAGGCGCGTGCCTTCCGGCAAGTCGAAGAACCATTGCGGCGTCTGTACCCAAGCCATCTTGGGGTCACGAAAATAGCCGAGGCAACGCGCGAGCATGGTTGGGAACGGTCGAGTGTCCGCGTCGCAGATGACGATGAAGTCACCGGACGTCTGCTCAATGGCGTTGCGAAGATTGCCGGCCTTGAAGCCGATGTTGTTGGCCCTTGTCAGATAATTGACGCCTTCCTCCCGAGCGACGGCGGCCATGGCAGGGCGCCGGCCGTCGTCGAGGACATGGATGCGCAAGTCGATTGGAAAAGGGTAGTCGAGCTTCTTCGCATCGATCAGCCCAAGGCGAACGAGTTCGGGATCTTCGCTATATGTGGCAAAGAAGATGTCGACAGAAATCGGCCGATCTTCGGCCAGCGGCTCCTCGAGACAAGCGTTGATCGAAGCAGGCGGCTCGCGGGGGCGAGGCGGGTCGTCGCGCCATAGATTGAAGACGAAAAGGACAAGCCCAACGTAGGCCGCAGTTTCTGCGACAACCAATGGGATCGCAAACCAGAGGGCATCGAAGTTGAGCGAAGCGCTCCACCGCCAATACAGGTACCAAGCACCGATGATAAGAGTGATCGTGGCAAGATATTGCCACAAAAGCTCGCGCCACGGGGAATAAGACAGTGGCGGAGGTGGTTGTCTTTCCTCGAAGGCGTCGAAATAGAAAGCCATTCACGCCCCTCCCCCTTTGCCGATCGCCCCACGTTCGCTGAAGCGGGTAACCAGCGGAACCGGCCCGAGACCAATCAGCCACGCGGTGGCAGCAAAACGGCCGATGAGGACACTGAAAGCGAAGGAGAGGGTCGCGGCCACCGTGAACTTGCCGACGACCATTACCGTCGGATCGAGAGCAAGGCCGCTTCGATGCAGGGCGATATCAATGGCGTCGATGAAGATGGGATGCACCAGATAGAGGCCAAAAGAAAAGCGCGCCAACCGCGAATACATCGGGCTCCAGGGCCAATACTGCAAACCGAGAAAAATCGAGAAGACCGCCACGGGCATTAGAAAATGCGCATAGAACGCAGTTGGCGGACGAATTCCCCAGTTTCCCTTTGCCACAAGCATCCCGGCATAAGTGAGTGTACCCGTGAAGAGGATGATCGATGAAAGGATCGCCAGTCGGGCAATTGCTTCAGATGCCGGCTTGTCGAGCTGTCGCTTCCAGACGCCAAAAAGAGCAAAGGCAGCCAAGCCGTAGCCGGTATAGCAGAGGATCTTGACAGCTCTGAGCAGATAGTCACGCAGGTTGGGGTCTTGAATATTGCCCCAGAGCCACCCCTGCACGTCGTTCATGACGAATAGCGCTGGGACAAGGAAGAATCCGGCGAGTGGATAGCGCGCCCCAGACCTGATCAAGGGAACGAAAAGACTGATCAGGAAAAATTCCGGCAAGAAATGCAACTGGTATTGGGCGCTACCTAGAACCAGATATTGCACCCAAGACTTTACTTGGCTTAATTCGGCAAGAATGGCAGCGGAGTAGTTGAACTCGGTGGCCTTGCAGAGGCGAAAGAAGGCATAGAATACCGTCCAGGCGAGAAAAGGAATAAGCAATCGTTTGGCTTGGTCGAGCGCGGAAGTCGACCAGCTCATGTCCCGTCGATCGAGTTTCCAAGCGAGCAGAAACAGCGAAAAAAGAAAGAATAGCTCGGAGCCTGAGAGCTCCCCCACCACACGCAACACGGCAGGTCCCACGCGTTCCCCGGGCGTAGCCTCTTCGAACGGCTGGCCGGCGAAGTCGGTAGTCGTATGGATCAGCACCACGCCAAGGGCCGCGTAGACGCGAAGAGCGTCGATCCAAGTCAGTCGCAGCGGCTTGCCGCCCGACAATTCGGTCACATGGCCTTTGCTCAAAGACGCCTCCCATATTCCCTGGCTTCTATGATCACCTCGTCAAAGGTGCCGGCAGACACAGGCAGTTTGCGGCCGCCGCCGTCGCTCGCAGTTGCAGCCTTGGGGTTGGGTGGGGCGCCTTCGGGCTAAGCCGCGGAAGGGCACAATTGGTAACGCCGATGGCGCCCTGCCCGGCGAGCTTGGCCACAGCCGATGCCGAGGCCCCTGTTGCCGGCTTGCAATATGTATACTCCTTGGGGGCGATCGGCTGGCGCACCTTGCAGACCATCGGAGTGCGTACCGATGGCCGGCAGAAGTATTCGTTCGAATCGGCTTTTTCCCAGATCTGAGTATCGGTATTGGCATAGGTTAGGAGAGGACCCTTAACCTTGTACAGAAGTGCGGTAAGGATGATGCCATTGTTGTTGGCCGTCTGCAGAGGAATAACGCCTCGCCCGTTCTCATAGAGACCTTCATAGAAGCCCTTGTCGGGAACGTAGAGATTGGAGACCGCGTCGAACAACATGTCGGAATAGACCGATGGCCAGAGCGCCCAAATGCCAATGGCGGCTTTGGTGGCGATGGCTGCGCGCTCTGGTGTGTAATTGTCCTGGGGATCGAGCGTATTCCAAGCGTATCCGTCGGAAAATACTGTATCGTAGACAAAATACGGAGGGCCTTCAACATTGTGCTCGGACCTTGCCGTCATAATTCCCGTGTATTCCCAGCGACGCTGCTGGGCCGCGACAACGCGCGTCGCGAATTCGGCACGCCAGCCATCGCTGGCAACTTGCGTAGACGTCAAGATATCCCCAGGAAGGTCGAAATTGAGCTCTAGGCCGTCCAGAATATAGGGCTCTGTCACCACATAATTCATCGTCTTGGTGAAGCGTGGGTCACGACCGTCATAGGGGATATGTTCGCCCATGACTTCGGTCCAGGCCAACGGGTCTGGCGACTCGGCCGCGCGCGTGGGAAATCCCCAAAGCGCAAACCCCTTGGCGGCATATTCTTCGTAACCGAGGCGACCTTCCTGAAAATAGCTGGTCTTCCCGTCGGCGGAAATTGATGCCCCCATCAGGGTTCCATCGGGTTGGATGACATTGCAGAAATGCCAACGCAGCACTACGTTGTCGACGCTGTTGGCAAGGTATGGATAGCGACCCTTGAGTATCTTCAGCCAAATCAAAAGGCGTCCGAGGTCATTGGCGGAGAATCCAACCTCACCTGGCTTGTTGGCGTAGTCGACCTTTGCTGCCGTCCGGGTGTCATAGACTTTATTTGGTAGTTCTCCCCGGAAGAGTTCAAGCTTCTGGAGGCTGCTCAGGACCTGCAGCAGGCGCGTATTAAACGCATACCTATCGATGAGACCAAGTTCATGGGCGGCAACGATGCCACCGATATAGGAAGCCGTGTCCCACATGGTTGTTGACGGATAGGTCAACACCGAATCGGCGAGACCCGTTTCCTTTTGCGTGGCAACCTCGAAATAGGCCCACGCAGCTTTCGCCATCGCCATCTCCTGCGGAGTCAGCTCTCCATTGCGACCGGCGTGTTTATGAATGGCGGCGAAAGCCTGCTGCGCGCCCAGAACCACTCCTAGGCCGACCGCCAAAGCGACCCAACGGGAACACTTGAACATTTCACCATTCCTCGCTCCTGCACCCAGTTCGGGCAGGTTTCTCAAGATGGACTAATCACTCCGTCTGGCTTTGCTTTTCTATGCGTTCCAGTTCGTTCCGTGCGTTGGCAAGCGGTCGCTCAACCGTCGACCAGAGCGATGACAAGGCAGCGCCATCATCCTTCAGCAAGGCGTCTTCGCCCTTGGATGTCGCCTCTTGAAGCTCCACGGCACCGATATTGCCAGCAACGCCCCGCATAGCGTGGAAGGCGCGGCGAAGCCGAAGGCCGTCGGACAGTTCCAGCGCTTGCCGGGCATCCGCTTCCAGTCTGTTGAAGTCTTCCGCGGCGGCACGAAGCAACTGAGCAGTTCCTTCCACGCCAAGGTCGAGGGAAAGCTGCTGCAGGGTGTCGGCGTTCAGAACTTCCGGGATGACCTCGGCGGTTTCCCAATCCACTTGCTGGATCTCGGACAAAAGCGCCTCGAGCTTCGCCTTGACGATCGGCTTGGTCATCACACGATTTATACCGGCACGAAGACAAATCTCTCGGTCGGCCGCCATGGCGTTGGCGGTCAGTGCAACGATGGGTATGGAACCATATGGTCCGCCCATCTCACGGATGCGATGCGAGGCTTCAATGCCATCCATGACAGGCATCGATATATCCATGAGGATCAGATCGTATGCTCTCCGCTTGATTGCCTCGACCGCCTCAAGGCCATCGTTGACGACGTCAACCTTGTGGCCAAGCCCCTCGAGAAGCATGCGAGCTACCATCTGGTTGGTCGTATTGTCTTCCGCGACCAGGATCCGCAGCGCCGCGGCTGGCTGATGAATTCCTTCCTCCCGAGCTTCCTTGCGAATGGGAGCTTGCGATATTTGCAACGGCAGTTCGAACCAGAAGGTAGACCCACTTCCGGCAACGCTGTCGAAGCCGATTTCACCTTTCATCGCCTCGATCAGGCTGCGGCAGATCGACAGGCCGAGGCCGGTACCGCCGAAACGGCGCGCATAGCTGTGGTCGATCTGATTGAAGCTGACGAACACCGCGGTGTGCTTGTCCTCAGCGATCCCAACGCCGGTGTCGGTAACTTCAAAACGCACCGTCATGCCCAGAGACCTGGGAGCGCACAAGCGGACAATCACTGTCCCATGAGTCGTGAACTTCAGCGCATTGCTGACTAGGTTCAGCAAAACCTGCCGTATGCGTCCTGCGTCGCCAATGACGACCGAAGGGGCCTCCTCGTCAACCACGGAGTCGAGAACAAGTCCTTTTGACCGAGCTTGAGGCGAATAAAGATGGATGACGCTTCTAACCAACGGAAGAAGTTCGAACGTCGACAACTCGAACTCCATCTTGCCGGCTTCAATTTTGGACATGTCCAATATGTCGTTCAGCAGTACCAGAAGACTATCGGCGCTCGCCTTGGCGACAGACACCAGCTTTCTCTGGTCATCGGTCAGCGATGTATCGTCGAGGACCGACAACATGCCGAGAATGCCATTCATCGGCGTGCGAATCTCGTGACTCATGATGGCTAGAAATTCACTCTTAGCATGCGTCGCCTCCTCGGCTGCGTTCTTTGCGGCGATCAAAGCGCTTTGTATCTCCCGCTCGGAAGTAATGTCATGGACCGTGCCAACCATCTTGACGGCCTTGCCGTTCTCGGTTCCACGCAACTCAGCAAGGCCATGGACCCAGCGCCATTGCCCGTCCGGTGTTGCAACCCGAAAGGTCTGCTCGATGAAATCCGAAACCTTTCCATTCCGTGCAAGTTCGTCGAGGGCGAAATGCGTAGTGTTGCGATCCTCGGGATGGATACGCTCGAGGACTTCTTCCCGCCTCGCTGGACCTCCTTGCGGAATGCCGAAGATGCGCCTGTATTCGTCCGAATAGACCGCCTCGTCGGTTACAAGATCCCGGCTGAAGCTACCCAATCCCGCTATCCGCTGCGCTTCCGCCAGACTGTGTTCGCTTTCCCTCAGTTCGTTCTCCCTGGCGACCAGCTCGCCGCGTTGCCGAATGAGCAGGAAGATGGCCAAGGCTAATGAGAGAAGAAGTGCCGAAGCCCAAAAAGCAATGTATTCGAGAACTATCTTTAGATCATCCCGGCGCACATCAGTCCTATTGGAGAAAAAATGCAGGGATTTTAGCACGAACTCATACATATCATCCTGCAGGGTGTCCAAATATATTCTATAAGATCTAATTTTCTCTTCCGATAATTTGTCTTTTGAGTGAATTATTGGGTTTGATTTTTCTACGAACTCGCTCAATTTACCTATAAGTGGTGCAATGTCGGGTTCCGCGCGGAGTTCAGCGAAGGTCGGCGCTGAGCGAATGAGATCGATCCTGCTGTAAAAAATGTCGAAACGCTTTTGAACTTCCTCGATGGTGGTCCATGTTCCCGCATCCAAGTCGGCAAGGCTGACTTGGAGGCGGTTGAACTCGTTCTGTACTTGAAACGTCGCCCACTGAAGATTGTCATCCGGGGACTCGATCATGCGGCGCAATTCTGAAACGGCATGCGACACAAGAAAGGCAAGAGTCACCAAGCCAATAGCTCCGGCGACGTAAATCGGCACGAGGCGGGCCCAGCGAGGCCGCGCATGAACTCTCGATGAGCCCTGCCTGCCCAGCATGCATCCTCCTCATTTGGCTGTTATGTCGATCTTGCGGATTTGCCAGACGGAACGCGCGTAGATTTCTTCGCGTCTCAGTTGCGGCAACGTGTCGAAGGGATACATCAGCCAGAGCGGGCCTTTTTCCCTGATGGAGAAATAGGCCCCGTTGATCCTGTAGGCCAGTATCGCACCGGACTGAGCGTCGGCGACTGGCACGGTGGCGATGTAGTCGTTAAGCGCGGTTACCGTCATAGCGCTTCCACTGGCGCCAACGGCCGCCAGCAAGTCGGTAATTGCCACTCCCTCGAAAGCTGTCGGGCCGACAGTCCATGGTGTGGTCGTGACTAAGGACGCGTGAGCAAGTGCCTCAAGCATCGGCAGGTCGAACTCGGCCACACCGGTGTTGTTGTTAGTGTTCTTGATGGAGCCCGAGATCGTCAGGATGACCTCACCCGTCGGCTCACCCAACTCCCCGGCAGAGGCCGCCGAGGGCCCAGACGTGAGCGTCAACAACAGCGCGATCGTGGACCAGAGCAGATCGATTTTGACGGGAAGCGCCATGTTGCTGCCCCCACATGTTTGCACCGCTGATAGAAAACATGCATTTGCCTTCAATGCAACTATACGAAGTAATTATCGGTTAACGCCACCGGAAGGTTTCCAAATTCAATAAAATATAGTCAATTATTACGATAAGAATTCCAGCACCGTCACATTGCGATCAACTAGACGCTCAAAGGTAACGCCGTCCGCGCATGCGTAGATCAACGCTAGGCCAAAACCCGACTCGGGCAATTCGTCGCGGGGAATATCTTCGATCTTCGGAAAGTCATGGGTTTCCGACTCGATGGCCTCCGGCAGGGAAAGCGGAGCGGTATCCGTTATCACGAGTGTCAGGCCGGTGTCCGTTTGGCGGATCTCCAAGTCAATGCGTCCGTTGACGGCCTCAGCATATCCGTGCCTGACGATGTTGTTCAGCACCTCGCTGGCCGCCAGGGTGATGTCGTCTCTGCGATGGTCGAACGGTGATGAACTTATTTGACTGGCGATCCAGTCCAACGCGCGCCGAACATCAAGAGAGGTGCTTGCGATTGTTAGGAGATCGCTTGACATGGTCAGCTTGAGCCTACACCCGCAATCGCCTCGACGGCTTCTCTCAATGTGCCGAACAACCGAAATACGCGGTCCATCCTCGTAAGCTTCAGCATTTTCTCGACAGGGGGTCTGGGGGAGGCCAGAGCGAGGTCCCCGCGGGGGCCTATTGACTTGAAGACTCCAACCAAGGCCCCCAGGCCACTGGAATCGACAAACTCGACCGCTGACATGTCCAGGATCAAGCTTGCTGAGCCAGCGTTGAGCAAAGCCGTCAACTCATCGCGAAACATGCAAGCGTTCTGAGCATCAATACGCTTAATATCGATAGCCACCACCGCAAACGAGCCTCGTTTCTCGATCAAATTAATCATCCGTTCCCTCCTCGAATTCGAAGCAGATTGCAGATATATCGTCTGCTTTTGGCTCGTTCCTGCCAACCCAGTCTTCAAGTTGATCTATCAACTTGGGCAGTATCTTCGCGGAGGATAGCATGTCCCCCTCGCTGAAAATCGACATGACCCGTTCCTCACCGAAGGCCTCGTCGTTAGTGTCGGCTGCCTCCGACACACCGTCGGAAAAAATCAAAAGCCGATCACCTGGTTCGAAAGTCAATTGCACGGCCTCATACGTCGCTTCCGGGAAGACAGCGACCGGCAAACCATTACAATTGATCGTTTCCGTCACACCACTTTTCGACCAGCGCAGCAGCGGCGGGTGTCCGGCTTGGCATAAAGCAAGGCTACGACGTTGGGGATCAATGACACCGCAGACGATGGTAAAGTAGCCGGTCATCTCACTGATCGGCCCGAACCTGCGATTGAGCTCATCGACAAGTCGATCCGGACGCCATCCTTCACCTTCGTCACGAGATAAGGAACTGAACATCGAGGGGGTAAGGACGTAACCAAGTGCAACTGCCAGTAAAGCAGCGCGAACACCGTGCCCGGAGACGTCTGCGGCGTAAAATCCGACGCCACCGTTATCGATTTGGAAATAATTAAAGATATCTCCGGCTACATAACTACATGGTAAGAAAACACTCCGAGCCATAACTTGCCCTATCTTCTTTTCTTTATTTGGCAATACTGCTCTTTGAGCCTGCTCCGCAGCCTTGAGATCCTCCTCTATACGATCCTGCGCCTCTGACAACCGAAGGTTGCGAGCATTCAGCTCCCGGTCATATTCAAGAAGCCGTCGGGCGGCGTTGAGACGAACTGTCAGGACTGCCATGTTTGCAGGCTTGGACATGAAGTCATCAGCACCGGCGTCAAGCCCCGCGACATAGTCCTGAATTTGATCACGCCCCGTGAGCATCAAAACATAAATATATCTACCCCAATTGCGCTCGCGGATGAGGCGGACCAGCGTTAGGCCGTCCATCTCGGGCATCTCAAGATCGCAGATTGCGACAGATATTGCGTTCTCTTCTATGGCCTTAAGAACGGCATCACCGCGATCGACGCTGCATACCTGATGACCAAGACGCTCAAGCTGCATCTTGATATAGAGCCTCTGGCTTGCATCGTCGTCAACCACAAGAATATTCATCGGCCGCCTACCCCAGGGCGCCTAATCATATCACGTCCATCTCCGCGTGCGAAACGCACTGTGGGCCAGCAGACCTATTTGTCTATCGCAGTTTAAGCCTCAGCTCGATGTTCCCTTCCCGGCCGCTTGCGGCACTTGAGCAGAGCCCTACCTCCGAACCCATATGCGGAAAGCGGGGGCGCGGCTCCAGGAGGGCTATTCCAATCGTGCACGGCCGCTGGCGTGTCGAAGTCGGCCCATGGCGCGCGCAAGATTGGCGCCACCAGGGCGGCAAACGCAGGGGCCACTGTGTCTGAGCCGGAGGCTCTTTTCGGTTGGCAGGGTGGTGCCATGGCGTCGCTCTACACCCGATCTGCGGACAGGCGGCGCCTAGCCAAAGGAGCGATCGACAAGCTGAAGGGAACGGGTCGTGAATAGTCTATCCCCTCACCTCGCAGAAGCTCCCCGCACCTAAAAAAATTTCATAAAAAAATCCGGCACTTAAGGCCGGACTTTTTAAAAATGGTGCGGTCGAGAAGACTCGAACTTCCACGTCTTGCGACACAGCGACCTCAACGCTGCGCGTCTACCAATTCCGCCACGACCGCATCCGTGGTAGGCGCCACCCCTTCCGGGCCGGCGCCGGGTATCTAGCAAGAGATTCCGCGGGGCACAAGAGGGAGGCAAGAAGAATTTTGCCAGCATCGCAAGAACGGCTGGAATCCGGGAAAAACCGTTAGATCTTCACGACGTCGTCGAGTCGGCGATAGGAGGCCGGGCGCGCCAGTACCTCGGTGATCGACACCGTGACGCGCTCCCCCTTCAGCACCACCTGCCCCTTGGCGACCGGCAGGTTATTGGCGAGAATGTCGACGTCATCATCGGCAGAGTGGTCCAGTTCGATCACCGCGCCGCGCCCCATCCGCAGGAGCTGGTGGATGGGCATGGTTTGCCCGCCAAGCACGACAGAGATCTCGACTTTGATCTTCTCCAGAGTGGCCATCAGTCCTATCTTCCGTGTCGCCGGCAACATGCATGAACGACAGCCGGCGCCACCCGGAACACGAAATGGCAAGCCGCGCGTCGTTGTCCGTTGAGTGTTTGCGGCATAAGGTTACCGAATGGTTAACGAACGATCCGAAATCAGGACGGACATGCACGCCATCCCCGGCTCACCACCGGTCGAGTGGTGCGTTCAACCTGGTCTTACCGATTACGAGCCTGCCGTCGCCTTCATGGAGGATCGCGTGGCTGCCATTGCCGACGGGCGAGCCTCGGAACTTGTCTGGCTGGTCGAGCACCCCTCCCTCTACACCGCCGGCACCAGTGCCAATGAAGACGACCTCGTGGAACCCGACCGCTTTCCCGTCTACCGGACAGGACGTGGCGGACAATACACCTATCATGGCCCTGGCCAGCGGGTCGCCTACGTGATGCTCGATCTCGATCGACGCGGCAAGGACGTCAGGGCCTTTGTCGCCGCGCTTGAGCGCTGGCTCATTGGTGCGCTGGCCTCTTTCAACGTTCGCGGTGAGCGAAGGGAGGACCGCGTCGGTGTCTGGGTTCGTCGGCCCGACAAAGGGGACGGCGCCGAGGACAAGATCGCCGCCATTGGCATCCGTGTCCGCCGCTGGGTCAGCTTCCACGGCATTAGTCTCAACGTTGAGCCGGACCTGAGCCACTTCTCCGGTATCGTACCTTGCGGCATTCGTGGGCATGGCGTCACCAGTCTTGTCGACCTAGGGCTGCCGGTCACCCTTGAGGATGCCGACGCAGCCCTTAAGGCAAGCTTCGTTGAGGTATTCGGACCTTGCAAGAAAGCTCGAACCTGAACTTACAATTGTGAGAGATCATCCTGGCGCCGACATGGACGGAAGCCTTGGCCGGCGAGCGCTCGGCCAAGGCGACGGGAACCAAATCCATCGAAAGTACACGCTTCCGGCACCTCAATGCCGTCCGCGGCGGAAATATCCGGCTTTCTCACCCGCTTTGCTGCGGTCAAATGGGCTCCAACTCGCCCCCTGACGCCCTGACGCCGGGGATGCGTCGGAAATTTCAAGGTAATTGGTCGCAAGTCAGGTCAATTGTCATACTAAAGAAATCGATTCATCCGCTCAAGTTAAAAAGCGGATGAAGCCGTTCATCAATGGATTGGGGGTTGATCCGGCGGGCTTTTTGCCAGAATAGCTCCCAAAAACCTTGTTCCGGACCCGGATATAATACCTTAGTATAGGTCTCGAATTCGCGACGATCAGCAGAATATTCCATGAAGGAGACTGATTTGTCTCTTTTGCAGAAATGCCCGCTGAGTTAACTTGCGATTAGCCGGTGTGGAGGCCGGCGTCCAAGGAGCGAAACACGGTCTTCCGGCCGCTCCTGGAATCAATTTGGAGGAGAGAATGCGCACTCTTAATTTGCTGGCCGCAACCGCCTTTGCGACGGCTCTTTCTATTTCGTCCGCCTTCGCGCTGACCGTTGGCTTCTCGCAGATCGGTTCGGAATCCGGCTGGCGCGCCGCCGAGACGAGTGTCACCAAGCTCGAAGCCCAGAAGCGCGGTATCGACCTGAAGTTTGCCGATGCTCAGCAGAAGCAGGAAAACCAGATTAAGGCCGTCCGTTCGTTCATTGCCCAGGGCGTCGATGCCATCTTCATCGCCCCGGTCGTTGCCACTGGCTGGGATGCAGTCCTGAAGGAAGCCAAGGAAGCCAAGATTCCGGTAATCCTGCTTGACCGTACGATCGACGCTCCCAAGGATCTCTACCTCACCGCCGTCACGTCCGACACGGTCTACGAGGGCAAGGTCGCGGGCGAGTGGCTCGTCAAGAACGTTGGCGACAAGCCGTGTAACATCGTCGAGCTTCAGGGCACGACGGGTTCCTCGCCTGCCATCAACCGCAAGAAGGGCTTTGACGACGCTATCGCCAGCCATGCCAACCTGAAGATCATCCGCAGCCAGACCGGCGACTTCACCCGCACCAAGGGCAAGGAAGTCATGGAGAGCTTCATCAAGGCTGAAGGCGGCGGCAAGAACATCTGCGCCCTCTATGCCCACAATGACGACATGGCCGTTGGCGCCATCCAGGCGATCAAGGAAGCCGGCCTGAAACCGGGCAAGGACATTCTGGTCGTCTCGGTTGACGCCGTCCCGGATATCTTCCAGGCCTTCATCGCCGGTGAAGCCAACGCCACCGTCGAACTGACCCCCAACATGGCCGGCCCGGCCTTCGATGCCCTTGATGCCTACCTCAAGGACAAGAAGGAGCCCGCCAAGTGGATCCAGACCGAGTCCAAGCTCTACACGCCGGCTGATGACCCGCAGAAGGTCTACGACGAGAAGAAGGGTCTCGGTTACTGATACCGACCCGGAACGCCGCCCCATCCAGGTAGGGCGGCGTTCCCCTTCATTGCCGGGCCGCTTTTCCGGCTGCCGGCGGGCTTGTCCCTCGGGGTGAGGCCGCCGCATCGGAGGGCGGCCCGTTACTTTGATCGGCAATAGTTGGACCAGCTATCATGGCGAACGCTCAGCCACTGCTATCCGTGCGCGGAGTCAGCAAGGCCTTTCTCGGCGTATCCGCGCTCGAGAATGTCGATTTCACCCTTCAAGCCGGTGAGGTGCATGCCCTTCTCGGCGAGAACGGCGCAGGCAAGTCGACTCTTATCAAGATCATCACGGGCGCTTACCGCCGAGACGAGGGCGAGGTCCTGCTCGAAGGAGTCCCCATTCACCCGCGTGACGTGGTCGATGCCCAGAAGCTCGGCATCGGTACCGTCTACCAGGAGGTCAACCTCCTGACCAATCTTACGGTGGCGGAGAATCTTTTTCTTGGGCGGCAGCCCAAGCGCTTCGGCCTTACCGACGTGCGCGAGATGAATCGTCGCTCGCGAGCGATCCTGGACACTTACGGACTCCACATCGACGTCACCGCGCCGCTCGCCAATTTCTCGGTTGCCATTCAGCAGGTGGTTGCGATCGCTCGCGCCGTCGACATCTCCGGCAAGGTACTGGTGCTCGACGAGCCGACGGCCAGTCTCGACGCCCACGAGGTGGAGATGCTGTTCGCCGTGGTTCGCCAGCTTCGCGCGCGCGGCATGGGCATCATCTTCATCAGCCACTTCCTCGACCAGGTCTATGAGATTGCCGACAGCATCACGGTGCTGCGCAACGGTCGACTGATCGATACCGTGCCTGTCGCCGGCCTCAATCGTCTGAAGCTGGTTTCGATGATGCTTGGCCGCCAGCTTGAGGCTGATATCAAGCGTACGATCGACCCCACTACCGCGCAGTCAGACCCGCTCGTCTCGTTGCGCGGTCTTGGCAAGCGCGGCAATATCGACCCGCTCGACCTCGATATTCGCCAGGGTGAGGTGGTTGGCATTGCCGGCCTGCTCGGCTCCGGCCGCACCGAAACTGCGCAGCTCGTATTCGGTATCGAACGTGCCGATAGTGGGACCATCAGCGTCGCTGGTAAACCGATCAATATGTCCTCGCCGCGTAAGGCGATTGCCCAGGGTTTCGCCTTCTGCCCCGAGGATCGCAAAACAGATGGCATTGTCGGCGATCTCTCCGTGCGCGAGAACATCATCTTCGCGCTACAGGCCCAACGGGGCTGGATGCGGCCGCTCTCCCGTTCGGAGCAGGAGACTCTTGCCGATCGCTATATCGCCGCGCTCGATATTCGCACGTCCGACCGCGAGAAGCCGATCAAGTTCCTGTCCGGCGGCAACCAGCAGAAGGTGCTTTTGGCCCGTTGGCTTGCTACCAACCCGCGTTTCCTGATCCTCGATGAGCCGACGCGCGGCATTGACGTCGGTGCCCACGCCGAAATCATCCGCCTGATCATCGATCTTTGCGAGCGCGGTATGGCGCTCCTGGTCATCTCGTCTGAACTCGGCGAACTTGTCGGCTACTCGTCCCGCATTGTCGTGCTGAGAGACCGCAAGATGGTCAGCGAGCTGACCGGGGAGGAGATTTCCACCGACCACATCATGAAGGCCATTGCTTTGCATGGCGCTTCCGGGGAGGCAGCGTAATGGCCGTTCCTACCATCGTCCGTGAGCGGACACCGCAGTTAGTGGTTCTGGCTGTGATTCTCGCCCTCAACGGGATTATCTCGCCGGGCTTCTTCTCCATCGAAATCCAAAACGACCGTCTCTACGGCTCGTTGATCGACGTGCTGAACCGCGGTGCGCCGGTGACCCTTTTGGCCATCGGCATGACGTTGGTGATCGCTACCAAGGGCATTGATCTTTCGGTCGGCGCTGTCATGGCCATCGTTGGTGCCGTCGCAGCCTCGTTGATCACCTCGGGCTACTCGCTACCGGCGACGCTTGCCGGCTCGCTGTTCGTTGGATTGGCTTGCGGCGTCTGGAATGGCGCCTTGGTCGCCCTTCTCGACATCCAACCGATCATCGCCACCCTGATTCTGATGGTGGCCGGGCGTGGCATCGCACAGCTCATTACCGAAGGCGTCATCCTCACATTTAACGACAAGCCTGAGCTGATCTTCGTCGGTTCCGGCTCGTTCCTCAACCTGCCGATGCCGGTGATCATCTGGATCATCGTCGCGATCCTGGCGATTCTGGTGGTGCGCCGGTCGGCTCTCGGCCTCCTGATCGAGGCGATCGGCGTCAATCGGCGCGCCTCGACACTGTCGGGCGTCAATTCTCGCGTCATCCTGCTCGCCGTCTATGCGGCATCCGGGCTTTGCTCGGCCATCGCCGGCGTTATCGCGGCCGCCGACATCAAGGGCGCCGATGCCAACAATGCCGGCCTCTGGCTGGAAATGGATGCCATCCTGGCCGTCGTCATCGGCGGCACGTCATTGCTTGGTGGTCGCTTCTCGCTGGTTGGCTCGCTGATGGGCGCGATGATCATCCAGTCCCTGAATACTGGCATTCTGCTGGCGGGCTTCCCGCCGGAGTTCAACCTCATCATCAAGGCGGCGATCATCCTGATCATCTTGATCGTCCAATCGCCAGCCAGTCAGGCGGCCATGGCCAACTTCCGCGCCAATCGGCAAACCGTGGCGGTCAAGACTGAAAGCAGGGAGCACGCGGCGCGATGAAAAACTCCAAGTACCTGCCGCTTTTGGCCACCTTCGTGGTCTTCGTGCTGGCCTATATCATCTGCGTTTCGGTGTTCCCGAACATGCTGTCGACGCGTGTCGCCGGTAACTTGCTCACCGACAACGCTTTCCTTGGCATTACGGCCGTCGGTATGACCTTCGTCATCCTGTCGGGCGGCATCGACCTCTCCGTTGGCTCGGTGATCGCCTTCACCGGTGTGTTCCTGTCGGTCATCCTGAGGGACACCTCCATCCACCCGCTCGTTGCCTTCGCGATGGTGCTGGTGCTGACGACGGCTTTCGGGGCGGCGATGGGCGGCGTCATCTTCTTCCTGGAAATGCCGCCCTTCATCGTCACGTTGGCCGGCATGTTTCTCGCCCGCGGCATCTCCTACCTGCTGACCACGGATTCGGTGCCAATCAACCATCCGTTCTATTCCACCCTGCAGGATATCTATTTCCTGATGCCCGGCGGCGGCCGGCTGACACTGATTGCCATCATCATGCTGGTGGTCTTTGCTGTCGGTATCGTCATCGCCCAACGCACCCGTTTCGGCACCTACGTCTATGCGCTTGGTGGCAACCTCACCTCGGCTCAACTGATGGGCGTGCCGGTGGCCAAGACGACGATCGGAATCTACGCCCTGTCCGGCTTCTTGGCCGGCCTTTCGGGTATCGTCTTCTCGCTCTACACCTCGGCCGGCTATTCGCTGGCGGCCGTCGGCGTCGAGCTCGACGCCATCGCCGCCGTGGTGATCGGCGGAACTCTGCTGACCGGCGGCTACGGTTTCGTAGCCGGGACTTTCCTGGGCATCTGCATTCAGGGCCTGATCCAGACCTACATCGTGTTTGACGGCACGCTGTCGAGCTGGTGGACAAAGATCGTCATCGGCCTCCTCCTGTTCGGCTTTATCGCCCTGCAGCGTGGCCTGATGTGGATGTCCGAGCGCAGCGCCCGCAACATGCGCCATGCCTCAGCCGCCCAACCAAGCAGCGCCTGACACGCTCCCACCCTTCCTCAAGGCGAAACCGCCGCCGGATCGCTCCGGCGGCGGTTTGCATTCGTGAGTAGGCAAAGCCAAAAATTCGATTACCGATCGAGATAGTGCACGGTCGGCAAGTCGCGCAGCCGTTGGGCAGCGGTCTCCGGCGTCAGGTCGCGTTGTGGCGAGCCGAGCATCTCAAAGCCGACCATGAACTTCTTCACCGTCGCCGAGCGCAGAAGCGGTGGATAGAAGTGAGCGTGGAACATCCACTCCTGGTGCGTCTGCCCATCGGTCGGCTTCTGATGAAAGCCCATCGAATAGGGGAAGGACGTCTCGAACAGGTTGTCGTAGCGGATGGCGATATTGGATAGCGCGTCGGCCAACGAAGCGCGCTCGCCCGTCGTGAACTCATCGAAGCCGCCGATGCGGCGTTTGGGCAGCACCATGGTCTCGAAGGGCCAGATCGCCCAATAGGGCACCAGCACGACGAAGTTCTCATTCTCGTGGACGACGCGCTCGCCGAGCTTCACCTCCTTCTCGACATAGTCGAGCAGCATCGCCCTACCCTTTTCCTTGAAATAGGCGAGCTGGCGATCGGTCTCCTTGGCCGTCTCGTTCGGCATGTGACGGCTCGACCAGATCTGGCCGTGCGGATGCGGCTGCGAGCAGCCCATCACTTCGCCGCGGTTCTCGAAGATCAGCACCGAGCCGATGTCCGACTTCGAACCGAGGTCGACAAACTGCTCGACCCAGGCGTCGACGATATAGGTGATCTCTTCGGTCGACATGCGCGACAGCGTCTGATCGTGGCGCGGCGAAAAACACAGCACCCGGCAGATCCCGGACTCGCCCTCGGCGATCATCAACCCGTCGTCGTCACGATAGTCCGAGGGTGCGTCGGGCGTCAGCGCCGCGAAATCGTTGGTGAAAACGAAGGTGTGCTTGTAGTCCGGATTGCGTTCGCCGTTCATGCGCAGATTGCCGGTGCAGAGGTTGCACTTGGGGTCATGCGCGACGCCGGCGACGGGCGGAAGCTTTTCCACCTGCCCCTGCCATGGCCGTTTGGCCCGATGCGGCGAAACCAACACCCATTCCCCCGTGAGTGGGTTGAACCGGCGGTGAGGATGATCGGCGAATGCGTTCATGATTGATGATCCGTCCTGGCCGATGGACCGGTCGGCGACCGGTCGGAACGCCCTGGCGTCCCGGAAATGGGCGGACGACCTTGCCGGCCGCCCACCCGCCACAGGTGGTTCAGCTTGCGAGGGGGCCAACGCCCTGCTGCGGTGAACAGGCGAAGACGGTCGACTTGAGGCCGGTGGCCTTCTCATAGGCCGCTTTGACGTTCGCCATGAAGGCGTCGGCCGCACCGGCCTCGACCAAGCTGACCGTGCAGCCACCGAAGCCCCCGCCGGTCATCCGCGAGCCGAACACGCCCGGCTGCTTCTGAGCGATGTCGACCAGTACGTCGACTTCCTCGCAGGAGATTTCGTAATCGTCGCGCATCGAACTGTGCGACTGGTTCATCAGCGCGCCGCAGCGGACAAGATCACCGGCTACCAGCGCGTCGGCCGCCTCCACCACCCGGTCGTTCTCGGTGACGATGTGACGGGCGCGGCGATAGGTAGTGTCCGAAAGCAGCGCCTTGTTGGCCTCCAGCTCAGCCGGCGTCACATCGCGAAGCGCCTTGATAGGACCAAGCACTGGCGACAGAAGGCGGACCGCTTCCTCGCACGAAGCGCGACGCTTGTTATATTCGCCGGACGCCAGCTCGTGATGGACCATTGAGTTGGCGACGACGATTCGCGCCCGCGGGTCGATCGGCACGGAACGCTTGTCGAGGCTGCGGCAGTCGATCATCAACGCATGGTCATGCTGACCGTTGCACGAAATGAACTGGTCCATGATGCCGCAGCGCATGCCGACGAACTCATTTTCGGCCTTCTGGCAGAGCTTGGCCAGTTCAACCTTGTCGATCGGTAGCCCGGCGACGGTGAGCAGACTGTAGCCAATCGATACCTCGAGCGCCGCCGAGGATGACAGACCCGACCCCACGGGCACCGAAGAGGCGACCAGAATGTTGGCTCCCTTGAGTCTCTTGCCGGCTCCAGCCAGCGCGACCGCTACGCCGAACACGTAATCGGTCCAATCATGCTTCGGCTCAGGAGCAGGATTGTCCAGATCGAACTCACGGGTCTCGCCGATCTTGGCGGAGTGAACACGGAGGATTCTGTCCGCGCGCGGCGCCACGGCGGCCCGCGTTTCATATTCGAGTGCCGCCGGCATGATGAAGCCGTCGTTATAGTCGGTATGCTCGCCAATCAGATTGACGCGCCCCGGCGCCCTGACGAAAAACGGCTCGCTTCCGTAGATATCCTTGAATCTCGCCTTGAGCTCGTCGACGCTAAACATGTTGGCTTCTCGCCTCCCGAGAGTCACGACCGGCACTCCCTCCGAAACGGCTGCCGGCATGGATGAATGCGCTGGTGCAATTGCGCCGCTTCGGGCTCACGCAGCGAGGCGACATCCCCTTATAGACAGCATAAAACAACCCGGCAAGCGCCGCATGCTTGCGCGCCTTTGCGTATGACGGCGGTCTCCCGCCCCTTCAATCAGAGCAGAGACGGCCTCAGGCGGGTCTATTGTGACTTACGGCAGGCTTTGCGTACGTCCGTGCTCGGCTCGGAAGGCCTTCGGACTGCACCCCGTATAGCGACGGAAGACCCGGCTGAAATAGAGTGGGTCCTCATATCCGACCTGCGCGGCAATCTGCTTCACCGGGCTCGGCGTCACCAAGAGCAAATGGCAGGCAAATTGGATCACCTGCTCCTCACGCCATTTCAGGATCGATCGCCCCAGCGTCTGGGTGAACAGGTGGGCAAGGCGGGATGGTGAAAGGCACACTGCTTGGGCGATTTCAGCCACGGAAAGCGGCCGATGCAGGTTATCGGTGACAAACTTGCAGGCCATCAGCAAACGCTGGTCGAAATGCCCCGGAGGCGCGGTCGCCCGGTCGTTCTTCGCACAAAGCAGAATGACCCTTTCCAGGAGATTCATCGCGAGTTCCATGGAAAGAAGATCGGTGTTCGCCGACCAACTCGCGACCTCGCCGAACAGTGTCTCCAGCGTGGCAACCAGCGACTTGTCCTCGACCCGCTGCACGAAGAACGCCCCATGCACACCGCGCCAGGATAGCCAGCCGCTCCAGAAGGCGCGCGGCTGAAAATAGATCCAGCGGTGCCACCACTCCGAGGCCCCCGGCGCCCGGCCATAATCATGGATTGCGCCAGGTGGGAATAGCACAAGATCACCCGGCTCGACCGTGAAGCGGTTTTCGCCGTCGAAAACTTCGCCGCTTCCCTTGACGGTCAGGTTGATGATCCAGCCGCGCATGCCCTCCGGCCGTTCGATCCGGAAATCCAGCGGACCACCGCGCTCGATCGGCGTAATGCCGGCGACAAGCCGCGTATCGAAATGGAAACCGGGAAACAGCGGAGCGACAAAGGGGTCGGACGTCGTTTCCCCCTCCGTTTGCAAGAGAGACAAACGGCGAATGACGCTTTCGACTTGAGCCGGAGCGGAAAGGGGGGTGACAGTATCGTCCATGTAAAAAGCTGGATTAGCCCTTTGGGAAGCGGATGGGCCGCACTATAATCCTCACAATCAAAATGAGCAATAACAGCGGCTTGGATTCAATGGCCGACAAGGAGGAAGAGGCTGAACGTTTCGCGACATGAGCGAAATTCGTCCGCATTGCGGCTAACGCTTAAGCGAAACCACGTCATGCCTTCTCGATACGTCAGCGGATGTGTTTCCGACTCCGTACCGCAGGCTGGGGCCCGAGAGAAAACAGAACAACAGTTCGGATGGCGGTGCGGCTGAACGGGCGCGCCAACCGAGACAACGTTCCCTGGGAGGGGCGGATGACCGAGAGCGACAAGCGTGAGGCCGGTCCTGACGTCGGGGCCGACGGTGCACTTGCGGGACCGATCCGCGTTGCAAATGGCGGCGAAGTCGCCGCGCTCGATCAGAAAATGTGCGAGCGTTGCCGGCAGCTCGGTGCTTATGCCGAGACCGACGTCCATCGTTGAGTTATCTAGCCTGCTAGCCGCGCCAAAATTCGTGGCCGGCCGACAACCTCATGCTGAAGGCAGCCTTCAATGAAACTCAAGGAACTCCGCGAACAGGTTTGCGAGGCCAACCTGGAGCTCAATCGTCGCAAGATCGTCGTTCACACCTGGGGCAACGTCTCGGGTATCGACCGCGAGAAGGGCTATATCGTCATCAAGCCGTCGGGCGTTTCCTATGACAAGCTGACACCGGACAAGCTGGTGGTGGTGAACCTTGCCGACGGCAAGGTGCTCGAGGGCGATCTCAATCCCTCCACCGATACCAAGACGCATCTGGTGCTCTATCGCGCCTTTCCGACCATCGGTGGCGTCACCCATACGCATTCGGCCTACGCGGTCGCCTGGGCTCAGGCCCGCAAGGAAATTCCTTGTTTCGGCACCACACATGCCGACTACTGCCACGGTGCCGTGCCTCTGACGGCGCCGCTGACCGCCGAGGAAGTGGCGGCCGACTATGAAGCCAACACCGGCGAGGCCATCGTCCGGCGTCTTGGCAACGAGAATCCGCTCGCCAAGCCGATGGTGCTGGTGGCCGGACATGGCCCGTTCACCTGGGGCAAGAACGCTCCCGACTCGGTGCTTAACGCCGTGTTCCTCGAGGAAATCGCTCGCATCGCCACCACGACCGTGATGCTGGCTCCCAACGCGGCTCCCGTCGAGGAATACGTTTCTGAATACCACTACCAGCGCAAGCACGGCCCTGGGGCG